>CAMLCX010000008.1 GCA_946478635.1 uncultured Pseudomonadota bacterium | reverse complement strand
GCGCCCAAACGTGAAGGCCGCCGCAGCGCGCAATTCTCAGCAGTCCGCGAAGTCGGCCGTGTCGGCAGGCCGTACGCCTGTTAAAGTCGCCTCTTGATTAGATTCGCGATTCCTAGTGCGGGTCCGCGGCAATTTTTCTCCGTTCAGCTTTCGGCTGGGCTCTGGCCACTTGAAATATCGGTGGAGTCGATTTGCTCGAAGCTTTGTCTCAAGTCAGTGTCGACAAGTTATCCACGAAGTGATTCATGATCTTACGGTCGCCCACAGAGAATAAAAATGGCGATTTCCACAACCGTGTCCTGTAGCCCGGATGGAGCAAAGCGTAATCCGGGTTCCTGGTTCACGCGCTACGCCCCGCACCACCTTCCTGGATTCCGCTTCGCTGCATCCAGGCTACAACTCTTAAGCGATTCGCGCCTATTTTTTCGAAGGAGGGCCTTGTTGGGGAAAGGCCAATTTTCCAAAGCGCGCGATCACCGTGCGTCCAGGTTCCGCGAGTCGGCCGTCCAATGCAACTTTGCATTGATTTTTACGGACTTGAAGGTGGTTCGCGTTGTCATATAATGACTTTGCCCTATGGATACCCTGTTCCTCAAGCTGACCGCTTTCACGTATCTGATTGCCGCGGGAAGTTTTTTTCTCTTCCTGTTTCGCGGTGAGACCTTTTCACGGTTGCCAGCGCTACTGTTGTTATTGGCATTTGTAATTCATTCGCTGCTGCTCGTCAGCCGCGTTTTTCAGGACGGCTTCGCCGCCGTTGCCGTGACCGGGTATGCGCTGCTTTTTTACGGTTGGCTCATGGTGGGCATTTATTTGCTGATCCAGCTCAGGTATCGGCTGACGATCCTTGGCGGCATTGTTGCTCCGCTGGCATTTCTCGTCAGCGTTTCTTCGCTAGCGATCGGTCGGGGAGCCAATGAAATTCCTCCTGGCTTGCAAAGTTACTGGCTGCCGGTACACGTGACTCTCGCGTTCCTCGGCAATGCCGTTCTGGCTTTAGCGTTCGGCGTCAGCTCGATCTATTTGCTGCAAGAGCGGCATCTGAAGCACAAGAAGATGACCGCGCTGATGAAACGTTTTCCGCCGTTGGAATCACTGGACCGGCTCAATTACATTCTGTTGGTTTGGGGATTTCCGCTGATGACCCTGGGAATTATTACCGGAAGTCTGTGGGCGGGAATCCACTGGGGTAACTACTGGTCCTGGGAGCCGCGGCAGATTTCGTCCGCCCTGGCGTGGCTGCTCTATGGCGCGTTATTGCACGCCCGCCTCACCGCGGGGCTGAGGGGGAAAAAAGCGGCGATTCTCACCATGTTCGGATTCTGCGTGGTGCTTGGTTATTTTCTTCTGGGAGATTCCCTCTTTCCCGGCCGGCATGGGGGCCGGTTCGAATAAAGCGTGGGCAAAGACATCCTCATCGTCGGGCTGAATCACCGCAGCGCGCCCATCGAAGTGCGCGAAAGCGTCGCGTTTGAGAATTCCTACGTGCGCGGCGCCCTGGTGCGCCTGCGCGAATATCCGACCGTCGAAGAAGGGGTTATTCTGTCGACCTGCAATCGGGTCGAAGTGGTCGCCGCCGCCCGCGATTGCGAAACGGCTTCGAAAGAAATCGGCGCATTTCTCGGCGAACAAAGAGCGCAGCGTCACGCCGAATCGCTGGATCGCCATGTTTATGTCTATCAAGGCCCGGACGCGGTGCGCCATCTTTTTCGCGTCGCCGCCAGCCTGGACTCCATGGTCGTCGGCGAGCCGCAGATACTGGGCCAACTCAAGCAATACTATGATGCCGCCCAGCAGGCGGGGTCGGTGGGCGCCATGTTGCACCGGTTGTTTCACCGTTCGTTCTCGGTGGCGAAGCGGGTGCGCAGCGAGACCGGCATCGGCAGCGGCGCGGTATCGGTGAGTTCCATCGCGGTTGATTTGGCCAAGCGGATTTTCGATCGGTTTGACGACAAAACGGTCATGCTGATCGGCGCGGGCAAGATGGGCGATTTGATGGCGCGCTATCTGCAACGCAACGGCGTGCGTAGCATGATGGTGACCAATCGCACTTTCGATCGAGCGGTTGAGTTGGCGGAAAAAATTCACGGCAGCCCGATCCGCTTCGAAGACTTTCCGCGCTATCTCAAGCTTGCCGATCTCGTCATTGGTTGCGCCGGCTCTCCCGACGTGGTGATCGACGCCGGCACGGTCGAGCGGGTGTTGCGCGAGCGCAAACAGAAGGCGATGTTTTTTATCGATATTGGCGACCGGCGAAACTTCGACCCGAAGATTAACGATCTCGACAACGTCTATCTCTACAACATCGACGACCTCAGGAGCGTTGCGGAGGACAATCTTCAAGAACGCGCCAGCGAAGCCGAGAAGGCCGAGGCGATTGTCCAAGAGGAAGTGCAGAGCTTCATTCGTTGGATGGGCTCGCTGGATCGCGTGCCGATGATTACCGCGTTGCGCCAGCATTTCGAAGAGATTCGCCGCCGGGAAATTGACAAATCCCTGGGCGGCGGACTGAAAGATCTATCAGCGCAGCAACGCGCCGCCCTTGACGATCTCACCACGGCGATGATCAACAAGATGCTCCACGCCCCGATCTCGCAGCTCAAGAAAAACCCGAACAACGACGATGATGATGACGATACGACGCTTTATGTGGCAGCATTGAAGCGGCTCTTCGATCTGGAGGGCAAGTGACGCGCATTTGCATCGGCAGCCGCGGCAGCACCCTCGCCATGGCCCAGTCGAATTGGGTGAAAGCACGGCTCATGGAGAAGAATCCCGGGATCGAAGTGGAGCTGCGGATTATCAAGACCAGCGGCGATCGATTGATCGATATCCCCATGGCGAATCTCGGCGGCAAGGGAGTTTTTACCAAAGAAATCGAGGAGGCGTTGCTGCGCGGCGAAATCGATTTGGCGGTTCATTCGATGAAGGATCTGCCGCCGCGACTGCCGGAAGGTCTTATCATCGCCGCCATGCCCAAGCGCGAGGATCCGCGCGACGTGCTGGTTACCCGCGCGAAATCCGCGCTGGCCGGGTTGCCTTTCGGCGCAACGATTGGCACCGGAAGCCTGCGCCGGCGCGCCCAACTGCTGCACAGCAGGCGCGATTTATCCATCGTGGCGCTGCGCGGCAATGTTGACACGCGGCTTCGAAAACTCGACGAGGGCCAAGTCGAAGCGCTGGTCATGGCAGCCGCCGGGCTCAAGCGCATCGGCCGAGGGGATCGGATTAGCGAATATCTCGCCGACGAGGTCTGCGTCAGTGCCGTTGCGCAGGGCGCGCTCGGTATCGAGACGCAGAAACAGGGTTCGGCGCGTGAGGTCGTGGCATTTCTACACGACGCTGCTACTTGCGCGGAAGTTGCGGCTGAACGAGCGCTGCTCGAGCGTCTCGGCGGTAACTGCCAGGTTCCCATCGGCGCGCGCGGGCGGTTGGCGGGCGCCGGGCTCAAACTCGTGGCTGTCATTGGCAGCACCGACGGGAGTCGCCTATGTCGCAGCGAGATGAGCGGCGATGCCGGCACAGCGGTGGAACTCGGACGGCGTGTGGCCGAAGATCTATTGCGGCAGGGAGCAGGCGAAATGCTCGCCGCCCAGTGACCTATGAGCCAATCCGTGGAGCCTGGCGCAAAAATCACCCGCGTGGGTACCGAGAAGCCGCTGGCTGGAAAAACAATTGTGGTTACCCGCGCAGGGGCGCAAGCCTATGGTCTGGCGGAGCAGATCGAGAGAGCAGGGGGCCTAGTGATCGAGCTGCCAACCATCGAAATCCAGCCGCCCGAAAGTTTTACTCCGCTTGATGCGGCGGTGGGGGAGATTGAGCAATACGATTGGTTGATTTTCACCAGTGTGAACAGTGTCGCGCCTTTCTTGGCGCGGCTTCGACGGGTCGGCAAGACGTCGGCCGCGGTCCGTTCGCTAAAAGTCGGCGCCATCGGTCCCGAGACGGCGAAGAGGCTTGCCTCGGCTGGAATCACGGCGTCGTTGGTCCCGGAGCGCTACCAAGCGGAAGGCATTCTCGACGCCGTGAAGCCCGACGCGATGAAGGGCAAGCGAGTGCTGATTCCACGGGCCGCGGAAGCGCGTGAAATTTTGCCACAGACCCTGCGTCAGTGGGGCGCTACGGTGAATGTCGTCGTGGCTTATCGCACGGCGCTGCCGAATGTCGATATTGAACCGGTTGCCGAGCTGTTGCGCCAACGCAAGATCGACGTCATCACATTTACAAGTTCAAGCACGGTCAAAAACTTTGTCAGGCTGTTCGGCGGCAGGAATCTAGCCGATATCGCCGGCGCAAGCGAGATCGCCTGCATCGGCCCGATCACGGCGCGAACGGTCAAAGAGGCAGGCGGCAGCGCCGCGATTGTCGCCGATGAGTTTACCACTTCCGGCCTGACGCGCGCGATCATCGCGCGGTTTAACCCCAGCGCTGGAATATCGAATAAAACTTCCAGTGTGCAGGATAGCTAATTCTGGAGCGCGATATGAATTTTCCAACTTACCGGCCGCGGCGCTTGCGTCGTAACGAGAAATTGCGAAACCTGATTCGTGAGACCACGCTGGAGCCGAGAAATTTCATTTATCCGCTCTTCATCGGACCGGGGAAAGACCGGGCGCAGCCGGTGTCGTCGATGCCGGGAATCGCGCAGTTAACCGTGGACCGCGCGGTAAAGGAATGCCGGGAAGTGATCTCGCTCGGAATACCGGCGGTGATACTCTTCGGCATACCCGAGCACAAAGACGCCATGGGCAAAGAGGCCTATGCCGACGCCGGCGTCGTGCAGCAAGCCATTCGCGCGATCAAAGAAACGGTTCCCGATTTGCTCGTCATTACGGACGTATGCCTATGCGAGTACACCGATCACGGCCACTGCGGCGTGATCAGAAACGGCGACGTCGATAACGATGCCACGCTCGAGTTGCTGGCTCAGGAAGCGCTATCCCATGCCCGGGCCGGCGCCGACATCGTGGCGCCTTCCGATATGATGGATGGCCGGGTCGCGGCGATTCGTAAAATTCTCGATGAAAATAATTTTAGCCATACACCGATCATGGCGTACGCCGCGAAATATGCCTCCGGCTTTTACGGGCCGTTCCGCGAAGCCGCCGACTCGACGCCGCAATTTGGCGACCGCCGTTCCTACCAGATGGATCCGGCGAACGCGGATGAAGCTTTACGGGAAGTCGCGCTCGATATTCGCGAGGGGGCCGACATCGTCATGGTCAAACCGGCGCTCGCTTATCTCGATGTGATCTATCGAGTGAAACAGAAGTTCGGTTATCCTCTGGCCGCTTATAATGTCAGCGGCGAGTATTCGATGATTAAAGCGGCGGGACACAACGGTTGGATCGACGAGCCGCGGATTATGATGGAGGTCCTCTACTCCATCCGGCGCGCCGGCGCCGATATGATCCTCAGCTATTTTGCCAAGGACGCGGCAAAGCTACTGCAAAGTTCGTAGGCGCGGACCCTATGTGGTCGCCGGTCCGAAAGGGCAGACACAGAGGTCTGCCCCTACCTAAATTAGATTCCACAAATCTTTGATCTTCCGATGCAGCGTCCGCTCGCACTCGTCTTCACGGCCGTCACCATGAACCTGTGAGGCGGACAGGCGAAAAATGAGCACACGCGGTTCCTTGACCAAGCGGACGATAAACGTCTTCGAGTCGGCTTCGAACTCGACAGTGACGCTGATCGCCGGGTCGACGCGTTGAGCAATTTCTTGAGCCCAAGTTTGGAGTTCGGCAGAGGCCGCGTCGCCGCGTTGCGCGCTCAACATGGCAATGGCGGGGCGGTGGCTATTTTTTCTTGTACAGCCCGTCGATGAAGCCGCTCTGGTCCAGCTCGCGAATGAAACTTGCGTCAATGAACTGTTCCGGCTTCGCGGATTTCGCTCTGGGGTCGCGCTCTCCGATATCTTCCAGAACTGTCTTGAGGCCTTCAATACTGGGATACTGCTTTTTCGTGTACATTGCTTCGGTCATTACATTCTCGTAGCTTTTCTGCAAAGTCTCGCGATCCAGTCCGCTTCCCATATAGTGGGCGAGAGCTTTAATCGTCGCTTCCTTATCTGTCCACATCTTGTGCACGGCTTCGACGTGGGCACGCACGTAACGACGCACGATGTCCGGGTGTTCTTTGATATATTTGCGCGTGGTCGCCGCTCCCGTATGCTGGAAAACCAGCCCCATTTGGGCCACGTCCGCGATGATGGCCAGGCCCTTCTTTTCGGCGATGAAGCTCGATGGAGGATTGATCACCGATGCGCTCACCCGGCCGGTCAACGCAGCGCTCAATCGCTCCGGTCCGCTGCCGACTTGAACGAGGGTTACATCTTTACCGGGAGTCAGGCCAATTCTGCGCAAGGCAAAACGAGCTATCGTATCGGTCGCCGAACCGAATCGGCTGATGGCGACCGTACCGCCTTTGAGCTGTTCGACGCTCTTGAGGCCAGGTTTGCCCATTAACACATAGTTGAGCGACGTGATGCCTGCGGCGATAAAGACGCTATCGGCGCCTCCTAAGGCGCTGCTGACGAGACCCGGCCCGGAAACTTGAGTGATCGGTACGTCACCCGAAACTAATGCAAGGATGGCGGTCGAACCTCCGGTAAAAAAGATTAACTGGATGTCCAAACCGTTCTTGGCAAAGATGCCGCTGTCTCTGGCGACCCAGGCCGGCAGTTGGTCGGCGCTGACGGCGCTATAACCGACGTTCAGGCGCGTGAGCTGGGCACTGGCGAATGAGGAAAATGCTAACTGAATGAGAATAATTGCCGCAAGAACATAATGTCTCTTCTTCATGCTCACCTTCCTTGCAAAGCGACTTTGGCATAAAACTCTATATGAGGAATGTCGCACAAACAAGAAAGCCTCGGCCATCGGCCAAGGCTTCCTTCACGAGCCGAGGACAAATTTCAACGTATATAAAGCCGCTTTACTTGACTCTTAGTTTGCCCACCATGCCTTTTTCCCTGTGACTGCCGCCCTCGGTGGAGGCGCAGGACATGTCATATTCTCCCGCGACAAGATCGACTTCCGTCTTCACGGTTTCTCCTGTTTTTGTTTGGTTGTTGAGCTTAAGGTCCTTATCACCAATCTTGAGCCTCAGGTTATGTCTAACAGTGCCCTTGTTGATCAGGGTGAATTCCACCTTACCTGGTCTAAGGGTAAGCTCGCTCGGCTCCATCTTATAATCCGTGAAAACGATTGTTGCCTTCTGCACCTCTTGGGCGAGCGCCAGCGATAAACTCGATATCAAGAAAGCGGCTCCCAGAGCGATTAGAAAATGTTTTTTCATGATTTCTCCTTCTAAAGTTTTTATTAAAAAAGTTCTTTTTGCCAAGTCTATTTAAATATTATTTTGACAGCCTCCTTGGTTTCTAAGATTATCTAATTTTATTGACCACAGGCGGAATTGATTTCAAGTAGTCGGCAATTGCCAAAGCATCCTCCCTCTTCATATGCTTATATCCACCCTCGATGACTTCGGCCATGAGACCCTCCATGGGTTCTTCATCGGGCTTGATTCCGGTCAAAAGCGAGTCCGCGATCTGTTCTCGGCGCCACTCACCTATGCCAGTGTTTTTGCTTGGAGTG
The DNA here is from genome assembly GCA_946478635.1 of uncultured Pseudomonadota bacterium. The sequence continues at coordinate 21,377 of CAMLCX010000008.1, read as the reverse complement.
ATGTTGGGTATTTCCTGTCCCAGGGGCCCTATCTTGGCCCCGGCAAGATAAAGGCTTCGGTTGGCAGCCCCGAACAAGTTTCGTGGAGTATGGCAATCGCCGCAGAGTGAAATGTGGTCCACCAGATAACGCCCTCTTTCAACGCCGCTGTTTGGGGCTCTAGCAGGGGACGTAGAATAGCGGCCAAAAAATTTCAGCCACAAAGGCACGAGCAGGGAGCGGTAAAAAGGGACCCAAGTCTTCAGCCGAGGAGTTTCTTTGCGCACCGGCTTTATGGTTCTCAAGTAAGCAATCAGGGCCTTGAGGTCCTCTTCGGCTATGCCGGAGTAGGCCTCGTGCGGCATGATCGGCAAAATCCACTCGCCGTTTGGCCGGATGCCAGTAGTCATGGCTTTGAGAATTTCGTTGTCGGCCCAACTTCCAAGCCCAGTTTCCTTATCGGAGGTTATATTCGTGGTATACACAGTTCCAAAGGGAATAGGGAAGGCCCGTCCACCTGCGTGAGGTGTACCTTTAGGGACCGTATGACAAGCACAGCCGCCGGCGATGGCGAAAACATATTGCCCTTTTTCAACAAGCTCTTTCCGACCCTCTTGCGCCAGGACCGTTTGAGGAGCAAGCGCTCCGAACATGAGCAAAACAGCCAACAAATAAAGCAGCCTTGAGAGAAGTCCCCACATAACAACGGAGTAAGTTGGCTTCATTTAAACTTGACATTGCAGCCCCGTCACTGGTGCCGTTGAGTGTTGTCACCTGAGACGACAGGATGAGCGAAATGGCAAAAAACTCCCCAATAAATTTCTGCGTTTGATTTCACGGTTAATCTCGCAACAACGAGTCCTTTAACTTAACGATTATCCATATGAGCCAGAGCAAAAAAAGGCCCTTGCCATCAAGCAAGGGCCTTCTCGAAGACGGATTGTAAAGGCAATCGTTGGCCTATGACTGTTGCTTCAGTTTCCAGTGACGTGGCGTAGGTTAACTGCCTTTCCTTGGAGCTCGGAAGCTACGGTGACAGTTATTACAGGCATCGCCCAAGGCTTTCAACTTGACATTAACCTCGTCCTCGTCCTTGGCCTTAGCCGCATCAGCTAAAGCTTGCGCCGCTTTGTTTACCGTGCCGGGAAGCTTAGTAAACTCATCCCATTTTTCCCATATTTCAGCCTTGGCCCGGGACTTTTCGGAGACGCTGCCCTTGGGAAATAACGCAACAAGCTGATCCATGTTCTCCATGATCCCCTTGACCTTGACTTGTATTTCGGGGAAGTCTTTTTCCTTTACTGCCTTGACCAAAGCTTTTACAACAGCATCATTGTTGTTCTCCATAAGGAGACGTCTCTTTAGAATCGCGTCTTCCTGGGCAAAAACCTGCGCAGAAATAAAATTAGACAGTAAAATAAACGCCACTCCGTAGAGGAGATACTTTGTAGACAATGTAGCGCTCCCTCCTAATATTATTTTTGCAATGCCGCTATTTATTTTTATTGGTATTTTATGGCGTTGTCGCACTGAGGGGGTGGTAACTTGCAGCTGACAATAGAGGCTTATCGAAAATCTTCTCCCACCTTCGGTTTGGGCAAACGAAAGCTGTCATGACAGCCTTTGCAGGCTTCGCCTAACGCTTTAAATTTGACTTTGACCGCTTCCTCGTCTCTGCCTTTGGCCGCGGCGGCCAGTTCCTGGGCCGCTCTTCTTACGTTGGCGGGATGCTTGCTGAATTCTCCCCATTTAGCCCATATTTCGGGCTTGGCCCGAGAGTTTTCAGAGAGGCTTCCTGTCGGAAAAAAATCAAGGACCCTTTCCATGTTTTCGAGAATGACATTGCAATTACCTTCAACTTCGGCGAAATTTTTTTCCTTTATGGCTTTGTTTAGCGAATTAGCTATTGTGCTGTTGTTGTTCTCCATTAACTGCCGTCTCAGCACCACCGAATCCTGGCTCACAGCACCAATGAAGACCAGGCAGCTCGCAATCAGGAGGAGGGTCGTTAATCGGGGTCGTTTCGAGGGTAATAGCTTCATCATTAGAAATCAGTTGATATTATTAGCAATTGGCTGGATTGATTGCAAGTAATCCGCGATTGCTAGCGCGTCCTCGCGCGTCATATTTTTATATCCTCGGGAAGCGCCCTGGATGACTTCTTCCATGAGACCTTGGACGTTGTCCAAATTAGGCTTGATTCCGGTCAAGGTGAGATCCGCGATTTCTTCTCGGCTCCATTCTCCAATTCCGGTCCGCTTGTCTGGTGTGATGTTAGGGATCTCATCTCCCAATGGCCCGACTTTAATGCCGGCGAGATAGCGAGAACGGTTCGGGACGCCTAGGAAGTTTCGCGGCGTGTGGCAATCGCCGCATAAGGAAATGTGCTCAGCCAGATAGCGACCTCTTTCTATGCCGACCTTGGGAGTCTGGAGGGCGGGTGTCGAAAAACGGCCAAAAAATTTTAGCCATAAAGGAATAAGCAGGGAGCGATAAAAAGGGATGCGAGTCTGAAGCTTGGGAGTTTCTTTACGAACCGGCTTCAGACTTCTTAAATATGCGATAAGGGCTTTAATGTCTGTTTCGATCATTCCGGAATAGGCCTCATAAGGCATGACTGGAAAAAGCTTCTGGCCGTTAGGTCGGATGCCTTTTACAATCGCATCAAAAATCTCCTTATCCGACCAGGCCCCAATCCCTGTCTCTCTGTCCTGGGTGAGATTCGTCGAATAGACTCGTCCCAAGGGAATGGGGAAGGCGCGCCCGCCTGCATATGGAGTTCCTCCGGGCACTGTATGACAAGCACAGCCTCCTGCGATGGCGAAGATATATTGCCCTTTTTCAACAAGCTCTTGCCGACCCTCTTGGGAGAGGACCGTTCGAGGAGCAAACGCTCCGAAAATGAGCAAAACAGCCAACGAATAGAGCAGCCTTGAGGGAATTGTCCACATAACAACGGAGTAAGTTGATTTCTATACTTGACATTGCAGCCTTGCCACGGGGACCACGCTATTTCACTTGATCGACCAGCGCCTTTGCGGCTTTGGCTTTGGCCTCGGCGCGATAATGAAGCTGAGCGTCTTTCTTCGCCCCGGCTTCCTTATGGTCGGCGTCGGCCTCTTTGTTCCACTGTTTAGCTAACTCGATCATCATCATGGCGCGGCCCTTTTCTCTGTCCTCTGTAATCTTGCCGGCGGCCGCCTCGGCTTTTGCGATGGACTCGTTGGCGCCTTTTATTAAGACCGGGCAGGTGAAGGCAAAAACTTGCGACGAGACCGCCAACGTTATGAAACCAAACAATGCACTCGCTAAGAACTTCCGAACCATGGCTAAAAATCTCCTTCCTTATGGTTTAATCTGTGCGCGTATTTCGCCGCCCTTATTCGCCGCGCTATGCACGTTGACGTAAAGATTACCTGCCTGGTAGCTGGCGTATTGCCCATCGGTCAGTTTCGCACCCGTGGCAATAGACCATGTATCATCCGCGCCTTTGGCGAACGGAATAATGACAGGACCATTTTTACCCGCGGGTCCTTCATGGATATGTGCTGCCGTTGCGACAATTCCAGTGGTCTTAATAGTGCCGCTGACCGATTTATCCGGCGAGATTACAACGGTGGCATCTCCGGACGCTGCCGTTTTGACCGCAGGAACTTCTTGGTCCCCGCTTAGCTTGAGTTTGATTCCTTGATTGCCTCCCCCCGACCCCGTCGAAGAACAGCCGGCGGAAAACACCAACGCTATGGCGAAAATCGCAGCGAGCGCTGCCGAGAATTTTGCAGTTTTCAAAAATTTCTCCTTTCGTTGTTGACGCTATTATTATTTAGCTGCCCTTGTTTATCTTTTTGACTTCGTTCAATAGCGCTTCAGTCGGGAGCAGATCTTTTTCGTTGGGGCTTGGTCGAATATCGTAGTAGCGAATGACTCCGTCCTTATCGATTATGATATACGCGCGCTTCGCGGTAAGCCTCGGTTCATCAAGAAGGTCATAAGCCTTTAACATCTTATGGACAACCGTGATATCGCGTCCTCCGCCCAAAAGCGGGTAACTGATCTTGAAGTAGTCGGCAAACGCTTTCTGGGCGAACATGGTCGCGGCGGTAATCCCTAAAACTTCGGTATTCTCTGCTTTGAACTTCGCATAATTCTCGTCCGAACCGGACGCTAACAATTGCTTCGCTCAGGTGGGATCGAAGTCGTTGCGGTAGAAATTAATCAAAACATTTTTGCCTTTCAGGCTGCTCAGTTTGAGCTTGCCGCCCTTCGTGCTGTCCAATTCGAAGTCCGGAGCTTTGTCGCCCACCTGGAGCGCGCTGGCAAGCCCCGCCGCCGCAAATACAAAGAAAAAGGCTATCAGCGCCAGGGACAACTTTTTTCTATTTTTTGTCATCGCCTTCTCCCTCTTGGACGCACGCCAGTGACATTTCTTTTAATCGTCTAAAAGTTGATGCTTTATGTCGTACAAAGAGAGGAGTGTCAATCCCCCAATTCGGAGTGAGTTTAATCCCCCCCAATTGGGTAATCGTCAAGACCTTCGCGGACCGCTAATACAGCGGCTTCAGTGCGGTTCTTGACGTCAAGCTTGCGGAATATCGACTTCAAATGGCCCTTGACTGTCTCGGGGGCAATGCCGGTAATCTCGCTAATTTCTTCATTGCTTAATCCTTCGGTCGTCAAGCGCAGGATTTTTACTTCCAGTCCGGTCAATCCGAACCTTTCGACAAAGTTTAGAATAGTCGACCGGTTTGCGATAGGCATAGGACTTTCGTCCCGCTCTAACGCGAGATGGGCGAGATAGGGCGAGGAGGGCTGGTTGCCGGCGTAGGTCTGTCGAATGATGTTGATGAATTCTTCCCGATCGGTGTCTTTAAGGATATAGCCGACGGCACCGGCGCGCATCGCCGCCCTGATCTTTTCGTCTTCGCGGTGCACGGAGAGCATAAGCGTTTTTGTGTGCGGGGAAACGGCGCGGATCAATCGAGCTGCCTTGATGCCATCCATCAGCGGCATATCGATGTCCAGCACCGCCAAATCCGGCTCCGTCTCGCGTGCCAGGGTGACCGCCTCTTGGCCATTGGCCGCGGCAGCGACTACTTTTATTTCAGTGCCTCTTTCGAGCAAAATCTTCAAACTTTGGCGAAACAGTCGCTCGTCGTCGGCGAGAAGAAGTTTGATCGGCATAAAAAGCCTCTTTAGCGTGCGGCTTGAGTGCCGGGACGCAAACGTGTGCTATTACAAAGAAGGCAGCAGTTCAAGCGGTGTGTCCGATGTCAGTGGTCGTTCCTCGTCGCCTTCAAATGTTATGATTCTTTCGCCCCGGAGCCACGGGACGGTTTGATCTCGATAGTGAATTGACCAAGGGTGACCGGACTGTCCGGATGGGAGGATGAACTCGGATCTTGGGTGGGTGCCCATATCGGCCATAAAGCGCAACGAAGGGCCGACCGTGTGAGCGTATGGATTGGAATGACGGTAGAACCCCAGATTGATGGTTGAGCCGCTGCCCGGAGTGGGTAGTGGGCCGATGCCAAGTAGTTTTCTCAGAATCGGTACGCGGCCGAGCGAGTGGTTCATGCTTAAAGTGTGGATCCTTCCCCAGCGCCATTCCGAAATATCGCCACCTAGCGCCTGGGACAGCTCCGCGCAGGCGCCGCGCAGCGATAAGGCTACTATTTCGGATCGCGAGCGCACGCCAAACCATTTCGATTGCGGATTCGCGAGAATCCGGTCCGTGGGGGAAATGCACTGGTTCAAGATCTCGACGTAGGCGGTAAACAGCTCCTCGCCTAAGTCGCCGCTCAAAAGGTTCATCAACAGATGATGATGGAATACGTGAAAGATCGCCGCTGCCACACTCTGAACCGCGCAGGCCCCATCCCAGGCGAGCAGATAATCCGCGGCGATTTTGACGTCCGTGCTCTCCCCGAAAATTTGCCCTAGCTCGGATCCCAGCATGGCGATCAGTTCCCTGGCGTGCAGGGAGACCTGATCTAACTGCATCATCGCCAGGTCTTCGACGGAATGGGTTTCCCGCGCCTGCAACAATTGCCCGATGCGGCGAAAACGGTGCGGCGGCTCGAAGAAATGGGACAGGTAAGGGTAGTCGGAATCCGCAATGCGATTGTTTGCCGAGGCGACGAACCCTTCCGGCGGGTTAAAGATGTGAGGCAGCTCATCGAACGGAATATAACCGCGCCAATCGTTTTCCTTTTCCCATCCCGGCAGCGGCAGCAGATTCGGGACTTCGCCGCGCAGAGGAATCTTGCCGGCGAGCGCGTAACCGATATTGCCGCGGCGGTCGGCATAGATGAAATTCAAGCTCGGTACGCCGTGGTGCCGCAGGCTCTCCCTAAATTCCCTCCAATTGTTTGCGCGGTTGACGCCGTACAGACTGCGCATCTCGTCACTCGGCTCATGCGCTGTCCAGCGCAGCGATAGAATCTCACCGCTGCCGGCCGTACCGGTAAAGTCGCTGATCACCGGACCGTGGCGCGTGCGGCGGATGATTTTCTCCAGCGGTTTGGAAGTTCGAACGCCGATCAGCTGCCGGTGAGATTCGATGTTTTGCCAGTCATGGCCGACCAAATAGCGATCCGGGTCGAGCCGATGCAATTTCTCGCGGTAAATCTCGACATCATCGCACACCGCCGCGGTAATGCCCCAGGAGATCGAGCGATTGTGGCCGATCTGTACGAGCGGGCAGCCGGGAATCGTAGCTCCCCAGACCTCGTACGCGGCGCTGGCGTTTTGCCGCTCAGCACTTTGCAGGTGCATCAAATACCAGATCGGCGGTAGGGTCAGGCGCAGGTGAGGATCGTTGCACAGTATCGCACCGCCGCTTGCCGAGCGGCTCGGGGCAATCGCCCAGCTGTTACTGCCGTGGCCGGCCGGAGAGTTGCCGGTCGCGGGCAGGATGCCGCTGAAAAAACGCCACAAGCCCTCGACCTGATCCCAGATCGTGTGTGTGATCGCCGGCGTCTCCACGGGGCTGCCGGGAAATAGCTCGTTCAATTTTTCCGGCTGGCCGGCTAGTTTTTTGGCGATGGCGAGAAAGTTCAAGCGGGTATAGAGCGCGGTGGAGAGAAGCAGCGCAAAGCCTTTGCCGATGGTCAGCGTATCCTGCGCCCGCCACGGCTCCGGTCGATGGCGAAGCAAGCGAAACTCCCACGGAAGCTTTTTGCCGCACTGCTCTATGTAGCGATTGACGCCCATGCAGTAGGCGCCAAGGCGCTCGTGGAGTTCTTCCGAGAGCAGCGCGAGAGAGCCTTCGGCGGAGATGCCGATCTCCAGCAAGCGCATGAAGTAATCCAGATCGGCGGTCGTGCGGCGGCGAAATTGAACGGAAAGATCTTGCCACGGCAGCGCGAAGTCGCCGAAGATCTCCGCCATGCGTCCGCTGAGAAAGCGGCGGCTGAGCTCCATTTGCCATAGCCGTTCCTGGGCGTGCAGAAACCCCTGGGCCAAAAACAGATCGAATTCATCGGCCGCGCTGACATGCGGAATGGCAAAAGCATCCCAGCTAACAGTGACCGGTTTTTTGAGACCGGCAAGCGCGAGCTTGCCGCGGTATTTGGGCAGAGACGGCCGATCGAGCCGGGCCAGATAGGGACGAAGGAGCGCCGAAAAGAGGGTTGAAAACAAACCGCTCTTCGACAACTCCATTCCGTTGATTATCCGGATCGCAGCTGATGCGTTCTTGCTAAAGGACCGCTTTGACCGAGGGCCGCGCTTTCATTCTTTCCATGTATTTGCCGAGCCGCGGCAACGACGGGTCGGGCAGAACTCCGAAGCCTTCCAGACGAGTAAAGCGCGGCAAGAGATCGGCATCGACTATCGAAAAATCACCCGCGAGGTAGGGCTGGTCGCCGATTTCCGTTTCCATGCGCTGCAGGAGTTTTTTGAGATCGTTTTTAGCGCCGTCAATCACCTGTTGGTTTTGTTCCTTGGGGTCTTTCATCAGCTCCATGCGGAGTTTTTGATAGGGGCCGTCGAAATGCGCCATGCCGTAATCGATCAGAATGCGGGCCTTGGCTTTTTTACCGGGTTCCTTCGGCAGGAGCGGCGGATTGGGATATTTTTCTTCGAGATACTCATTGATGATGCACGACTCGTAGAGCACGGTATCGTCGTCGGTCAGGACGGGCACTTTGCCGTAGGGGTTGAGTTTTAAATAATCCGGCGTCTTTTGTTGCTGCGCGCGCAAGTCGATCGGCACGATCTCGTAGGGAAGATTCTTTTCCGCGAGAACGATTTTAACGCGCTGGCAATTGGGTGAAGATTTGAAATCGTATAATTTGATCATGGTCGCGCTCCCTTCCGACAAATATTTTTCTCTGGTCCTTATACTAGTATTTCTCGTAAAGGAAAAGCTATGGTTGCGCCGTTCGTTCTTGATCTGCCCCATGTTTGATGTTAATCGGATAGCCACTGATTTTGAGCGGCGGTCGTTATTGAATTCCACCGAAGCAGCGCAAACAATCGTCAAGGCACTTCGCGGCGCCGGGATCGATCTGGTAGCAACCCTGCCGGATATCAATCTTGCGGAGCTGTTGCGCGCAGTCGAGGAATCGCAGGAGCTCATTCACGTGCCGGTGTGCCGGGAAGAAGAGGGCATGGGTATTTGCGCAGGCGCTTATCTGGTCGGCAAAAAGTGCGCTGCGATCATGCAAAACGGCGGATTTTTCAACAGCAACAACGCGATCGTGAGCACGCTGCTGCAATACCAGATTCCCTTGCTGCTGTTGATTTATTACGCGGGTGACATCGGTGATCGAACGTTCAGCACCACGGGAAGTTTGACCGAACCCGTGCTGCAGGCGCTGGGAATTCGGTATTACATCATGCGCGAAACCGATGATGCGCCGGAACTGATTCGCCGGGCGCAGATCATGACCGAGGATTCGAAGCGGCCGGTGGCGCTTTTGTTGACCAAGGAGCTGCTGGGCCGGCGGCCGGCGCTGAAGGCGCTCTGATATCCGCGAGCTTTTTGGCCGGCCAAAATTTATGACCTAGTCCATGCAGCGGTTCGAATGTCTCAAGAAGCTTGCGCAGGTCGCGGGCGATGCTCTCGTGGTGAGCTCTGCCGGCGCGGTCACGCTCGAGTGGAATGCCCTGCGGCCGAGCGACGGTAATTTTCGCGTGCGCACGCTCGGTCTCTGTTCGTCGATCGCTTTAGGCATGGCTCTGGGCCTGCCAAAACGTCGAGTCGTTGCACTGGACGGCGACGGTTCGCTTTTGATGAATCTTTCCTCGCTGCCAACCATCGCGCGCATGAAGCCCAAGAATTTGCTGCATATCGTTTTCGACAACGAAGTCTATGAAGCGTCGGGGAGCAAGCAAACCGCAACGGGCGCCGGCGCCGACCTGGTCGGCTTGGCGCGCGCGGCTGGAATCAAGAATGCTCTCTGGGCCGAATCGGTCGAGGCGTTTGCGCAAATCGCGGAAAAGGCAATATGCGGCGACGCGCTAACCTTCATCGGCGTAAAAGTCGGCACAGAACGCGAGCCGGTGGCACCGTACCCGATCGACGAAGTAGAGAATAAGTATCGCTTTATCCGATACGTGGAAAAGACCGCGCATGTCGAAATTTTGAAAACCAATTTGCCGGCGAGCTACGACTAATCGACTTCCCGGGTTCCTCCCCGAGCATGAAAATCGATATTGAGTTTAATTCGGGCGCGCAGTTGCCGATGGGTGCGATTCCAGAGCTGGCGCAATTAGCCGAGACCCATGGTTTTGACTGCGCCTGGGGCGGCGAAGCCAACAATAAAGATCCCACGGTGATGCTGTCGTCCATCGCCGCAGTCACCAAAAAACTCAAAGTCGGTTCCGCTGTCTACCACATTTTGGGGCGGACGCCGGCCACTTTGGCGCTGCAGGCCGCCGGTCTGGACGAACTGTCGTCGGGCCGGTTTCTCCTGGGCATCGGTTCGTCGAATCCGACGATCGCCAAATGGCACGGTCAAATTATGGATCACCCGCTTGGCCGGGTTGAAGAATACCTGGACATCGTGCGCGCCGCGATGCGCGGCGACAAGCTGAGCTTTGCCGGCAAATATTTTTCCGCGCATAATTTTAAAATGGCTTTCAAGCCGTCCGGCCGCGTGGTTCCTATTTACCTCGCGGCGTTCGGTCCCAAGATGACGCGGCTTGCCGGAAAAATCTCGGACGGCGTTTTGATCAACATGGCTAATCCGACCGAGATTCGCCGAATCGCAGGCGAGGTGAGGGCCGGCGCCCGCGAGGCAGGGAAGGATCCCGCGGCGATGGAAATTATCTGCAAGATTCGTTGCTCCATCGCGTCCGACTATTCGACGGCGCGGGACGCGCTGAGCCATGCGCTCGCCTATTATGCGCTCGCCGATTACTACCGCGAACTGCTCGGCCGCATGGGCTTTGGCGCTGAAGTCGAGGCGATGCGCGGCGCCTGGAAGTCCCAAGGATTTCACGCCGCCCGGCGCTTGATCACGGACAGGATGTTTGCGTCTTTGCCCCTGGTGGCGGCAACCTCTGCCCTGGAAGTCGTCGAGCAAATCAAGCCGTACGCGGAGGCGGGCGCGACAAGAATTATCCTGCCGTATGTCGCGGCCTCCGACGATCTCGTCAATGAAATGAAAAGTTTCATTAGCTATTGGAGCCCGGCGACCACGGGCGTGAACAGTTAGAGGAGAAAAACGCATGCCATTTGAACTGATCGATCCGGCCGGTTTGGAACCGCCGGTCGGCTATGCTCATGTCGCAAAAATAACCGGAGGGACGATTGTCCATGTGGCCGGCCAAGCGCCGTTCAACGAAAAAGGCGAGGTGGTCGGCGAAGGCGACTTCCTCGCGCAGTTTACCCAGGTCATGAAAAACTTGAAGACCGCTATTGAGGGAGCCGGCGGGCGCCCCACGCAATATATGGTGTTGACGATCTACATTACCAATCTGGAAGCCTATTGGGATAACAAAAAGCCGCTGGGCAGCGCTTACCGCGCAGTCTTTGGAAAACACTTTCCGGCAATCACATTGGTCGAGGTCAAGCGCCTATACAATCCTTCCTGCATGCTTGAGATATCCGGCATCGCCCTGATCGACTAGTCTGCAAGAAACACAGTTGAAGGAATATTCCTTCAAGAAGCGCCATTTTTTGCGTCGTATTCGACAATCTTTGCTTAAGTTACCGACACCGTTTGGCCCCAGTAAGGGTTGATTTCTAGCTAAATCAAGTAATTGCATTAATGGCACTTCTCTTGCTTTCTTGACGTGCATCACTGAAAAGGGCGGTTGAAAGTTCAACCGAGAGACTTACGATGAACACATTGACAACCTTGGATAGCGGACGAGATCAGGACCTGTTCGAAAGCGTCACCGAGGAGGAAATCATTCATCTCTGGCGGTCCATCAAGGGACGCGGCCTTTCGGAGGATGAAGCCTGGCAAGCGGTGGTCACCGGCATTGCTCTCGATATGGCTTTCGCAAAAACCAGAAATAGCGTTCAGATCGAGCATTAAAAAGAGTTCCATTCCCCCGCCCTTTTAGGTAGTTCCATCGGCTACCCGCAGCCCCGTCGATTGCCAGCTGCTATCACAGGCAGCGCTTGTATTCGTTGACTCCCTCTCAAAAATTTGGTTGAATCTCTGCAGACTTAACTTCTTGGGCATTTTTATGTCACGGATAACTGTAGAGGATTGTCTTCAGAGGGTTACCAACCGGTTCGAATTGGTTATGCTGGCCTCCAAGCGAGCGAGACTGCTCTTTAAGGGAGCAAAGCCGCTAATCGAATCGGATAACCGCGAAGTCGTGGTGGCGTTGAGAGAGATCGCAGAGGGCAAGGTGAGAAAGACTGATTCTCGGTCTTGATCCCGGTCGAGCGCGCCCACGCTCTTAAAGTTCCCATAACCGATTGACTCTCCGCACATTCGATCAGCTCCCATCACCAAACAATTTCTTAGTTGCGGTTCTTGGTGAACGCGGGTTTAAACGCCGCTCATGTCTGACGACGATAAGAATACCGAATTAAATTTCTCACTCCCAGACATCGGGTCTCCCAGGTCTCTGCTCGGAATAACCGATGAAGGCGGTAGCGAAGAGGAACGGCGTGACAAAGCGCTCGTTCCATTTGATCCGCTGCAGCGTTATCTTAGCGAAATTCGCCGGTTCGCCTTATTGAGCCGCGAGGACGAGCACGATCTCGCCGTAAAGTACAAAGAATTCGGCGACCTTGATGCTGCTTATCGACTGGTGACCGCGAATCTTCGCTTGGTCGTCATGATCGCCCGTGAGTATCAGAAGGCATTTAAGAACCTTCTGGATTTGATCCAGGAGGGCAATATGGGGTTGATGGAGGCGGTGAAGAATTTCGATCCCTATCGCGGCGTGCGCTTTCCTTCGTACGCTGTCTGGTGGATTCGCGCTTACATGATTCGCTACATCATGAATGACTGGCGCATGGTAAAAATAGGCACCACCCAGGCGCAGCGAAAGTTGTTTTTCAACCTTCAGAGAGAAAAGGAAAAAATCGAGGCCGAAGGTTTGACTCCCGGCCCGAAGTTGCTCGCCCAACGCTTGAACGTAAAAGAAGACGAAGTCGTTGAGATGGAGCAGCGCCTCGCTGCCCGCGACCTGTCCGTCGATGTGCCGCTCGGCGAGGATGAAGAAGCGACGATGCTCAACTTCCTGCAGGACAGCAAGCAGGGGCCGGAAGAGGAGTTCGCGGACAATCAGTATCGCGAGCTGTTGCGTGATAAAATGGAGCAGTTTGCCAAGGGTCTGAAGGACAAAGAGCTGGTGATCTACCGCGAGCGGCTTCTTAATGAAGATCCGCTGACGCTTCGCGAGATCGGCGAAAAGTACGGTATTAGCCGCGAGCGCGTTCGGCAAATCGAGGAACGCGTGAAGAAGAAACTGAAGGCCCATCTAAAAGATTTCAAAGACGCCACCGTTTCCGGGCCTGGAGACTGATTTTACGCAGGCGCCGTCTCCGCGTGTCTGTCTGTGATCGTGGAGTCGGACGAAGTCCGAGTCCGCTTTGCTTGCACGGTCGGCGCCGTTCTGATACCAAAAACAGGACATTGATTCGGAGGAATTTTCTTGCAATTTCAAAAGGAAGTGGAAATTCTCACGCCGCGCGAGAAAGTCTGGAAGTTTATTTGGGACGTGGATCGTTTCATCGCCTGCGTACCGGGATGCAAGGATGCAAAAACCCTGGAGGAGGGGAAAAAGTATTCCGCGACAATGGTGGAAAAGGTCGGGCCTTTCAAAGTCGAGTTTCCGACCAACATCGAAGTTCTCGAACGCGAAGAATTGTCGCACATCAAAGCCCAGGCCTCGGGCGCCGATAACAAAATTGGCAGTCGCATGAAAGTCGATTTGGACGTCCATTTGCGGGAGCAGGACGGCAAAACCGTGCTTGCTTTCGTGGCGTCAGTGGACATTTTGGGGAAGCTTGCGGCGCTGGGACATGGAATCATCAAGCGCAAGGCGGATCAGGTGCTCGACGAATTTGCCCAAGCCGTCAAGAAGCGAATGGAGGAAGACACCTGATGTTACGTCGGTTTCGCCTGGAAGAACCAGGATCGATCACTGAAGCCTCCGAACTTTTGAGCCGATTCGGCGAAAACGCCAGGGTTTATGCCGGCGGCACGGAGCTGCTCTTGGCCATGAAAGAAGGATTGGTGCAATACGAGCGGCTGATTAATGTGAAGAATCTCAAGGGCGTGAGCGAGGTCACCTCGGCGGACGGCATGATCAGGATCGGCGCGCTGTGCACCCACCATGAACTCGAAACCTCGACGCTGCTTAGAGACAAACTTCCATCCCTGCATAAGCTCGAACAAAACGTCGCCAACGTGCGCGTGCGCCAATCGGGGACGCTCGGCGGCAACCTCTGTTTCGCCGAACCGCATGCCGATCCGGGAACCTTGCTGATTGCCTTAGGCGCCAAATTGGTCGCGGAAAAATCGTCGGGCAAGCGCGAGATTGCGGCCGAGGACTTTTTTGTCGATGCTTATGAAACTTCGCTTCAGGCCGACGAGTTGCTGACTGAAATTCGCATTTCCGTGCCGGCGCCCCAGGCGCGCAGCGCCTATCTCAAATTCGGCTATCTGGAGCGTCCGAGCGTCGGCGTCGCGCTGGCATTCAAACTGAACGGCGGATTAAGCGATGTAAAGGTCGCCGTTGGCTGCGCCGGGCCCGCGCCGCGCAGAGTGCCGGAAGCGGAGGCTCTGCTCAATGGTAAAAGCAGGGAGGAAGCGGCGCGGAGTCTCGTTGAGGCAGGGGCCGTGGCCGGTCGCGCGTCTCAGGCGATCAGCGATCTGCATGGCTCGCAAGACTACAAAGAACACATCGTCGGCGTACTTTTGAAACGCGCCTTTCAGGCCGCGGCCAGCTGAGTACGAGCGAAGTATTAAGAAAGATTCATGGCCAGACCGATGACTAGACACGACGCGCAATTGATACCCATATCCTTTACCTTGAACGGCCGTCTGCAGGAGCTCGACGTGGAGCCGCACGAGTTGCTGCTCGATGTGGTGCGCGAGCGCCTGGGTCTCACCGGCGCCAAGCGCTCGTGCGATGTGCAAGTATGCGGCGCCTGCACTCTACTGGTTGACGGCCGGCCGGTGAGCGCATGCACAACACTCGCTTTCGAAGTGCGCGGTCGCTCCGTGCTGACCATCGAAGGATTGGCGGAGAACGGCAAGCTCCATCCGCTCCAGGAAGCGTTCATCGAGCACGGCGGTTTTCAATGCGGTTTTTGCACTCCGGGAATGATTTTGGCGGCGAAGGCTTTGTTGGATGAGAATCCCGCGCCCACGGAGGCGGAGCTCAAACATTTCATGCACGGCAATATTTGCCGCTGTACGGGCTACAAGAAAATTATTGAGTCGATTATGGCAGCGGCGAAGAAGATGCGAGTGAAAGCGTAGTGGTCCAAGCCGTTCCCGCCGTTCAAATTGTTCGAGTCGTTTGCCAAGAAGCCATCGATGCCACAGCAGGCGGTTCTCTAAAATAACCGTTTGAATGGTTTGACCTTATTGAAGGGCTTGAACGAATTCCTCATTCTTCGATCCCATATTCCTTCCACCGGCTTGCGACTAGATCCAGATGCTCTTTGGGAGGCAGCGATATCGCCGGGTATTTGTGCTTACGGGTGGCGTCGAACGCCACCCGGGATCCAACGTAGCGGCTCGGGTGGTGCTGCAGCACGTCGGCGGGAGCCTGCGAAGGGTCGAGCCCGACCGCTTGCACATCGCGCTCGATGTAGACGTCTTTGTCGGGACGCACATGCCAGCTGAGCGCCCAATCGACCGCGAAGTCATCCCAGACATCGATGTCCTCATCGACCACAACCGTGATCTTGCCGAAACCCGTGCGCTGTGACCAGGCGCCGTACATGAGTTGTCGCACCTGCCCGTCAAACTGCTTGTTAAGCGAAATGACCAAATAGGCTCCACTGCCGCCTGACTCCTTTAGTCTTAGATCTTTGATCGGGATACGCAGGGTATCTTTCAAATGTTTAAAAAGCGGCCACTCGCGGCCGACGCCGCGGATGCAACTCGACTCGGAAGGCGGCATCTGGCTGATGAAGGCTTGATAGAGCGGCTTATTACGAAAGGTCATGCATTTAATATTAAAGAACGGCTCGTTGCCGGCGGGGCCCATGTAACCGGTGTATTCGCCGAAAGGGCCTTCATGCTCGAGGGCGTTGGGGGGAATTTCGCCTTCGAGAACGATTTCTGCGGTGGCCGGTACTTCCAACGGCACGGTTTCACAGGGGACAAGATCGACGGGCTCACCACGCAGCGCCCCGGCTACGGCAAACTCATCCAGCGCTTCGGACATTTTCGATACCGACACGTAGCCGATGGTTGGATCGGCGCCGATGACCACGGCTAAAGGCGTGGGTTTGTTTTGCGCGTTGTTCTTGTAAATATGCCAGGCCATATCCTGGCGCTTGCCGATCAATAGACCGGTTTTGTTCGGACCTTTGACCTGCATCCGATAGGTGCCGACGTTGCGCACGCCGGTTTCCGGATCCTTGGTGATCAGGTAGGGAGAAGTGAAGAAAGGCGCGGGGTCCTCGCCGACGGTCCAGGTCGGCACGGGCAGTTTGGTGATGTCCACGTCCTTGCCATGCAGGATGTTTTCCTTGCATGGAGCCTCCTTCACCATTCTCGGCGCGATCGGATTCTCCAGGGCGTTATCCCATTTTCGGTTGATGCCTTCGACCGAGTCAGCCTGGAGGCCGAGTGCATAAATCTCGCGGGATGCGCCCAGCACGCCGGCGACGACTGGAATTTTGAAACCTTTGACGTTCTCGAAAACGAGAGCGGGCCTTTTTTGCGGCGGAATTTTCTTGAAGAGCTGGCGGCACACCGCAGCGATTTCCCAATCCTTATCGACCTCTTTGGTGACGCGCTTGAGCTTGCCGTGTTCTTCCAGTGCCGCGACATATTCGCGTAGATCTCGGTACGCCATAATTCCTCCCGCCCTGTGATTCCGAACAGTGAAAAATTTTTTCGTATACTAGGCAGAAATTGTTTACATATCAACGTTTGCAATTCAAAATATTGGGGAATACTGCACGGTTGGCACGAACTGGTGAAACTCTTTCACCCCCTTGGTCGAAGAGGATTCGGAGGGAGGACACTCGGGAGTCAGCGCGAGCCGCGTGAGTACGCGGTCTAAGCTCGGATCTCGGCGCGCATGAAGATAATGTACGAAATGCCGAAACAGACGGCGACTAAACCAAATATTGTGGTGATGTGCGGCCAGATAAGAATCAAGCTTTGGTCAAGCGCCAGGGGAGTTGGCAAGATGCCTTCGGCTTGGCTTTGCATCGCCATGCCGAACACACGGGCGGCGGGGTTGAGCAGGATGCCGACACTTTCCGAGAAAAGCGTGCTCGGCGAAATGCGATCGATGATATTTTCGACGTCGGCGCGCCGCGCCAACGCCTCTGGAGTCGATGCTTCGGGAACGATCATGCCGGCGATCCCCGCGCTCACGACCGACACGAATAGCGACAAGAAGAGCCAAACCGCCATGGATGCGAGCGCGGCGGTAACGGTTTTTTGAAACAGCAGCGAAAAGAGCATGGCCAGTGCGAGCCAGAAGCCGACGTAGAAAATGCCCACCAAGGTAAAGATGAGCATGCGCCAGATTTCCTCGCCATTGGGGGGAAAACCCAAGATCGTGGTGCCCAGTCCAATGACGAGCAGCAAGATCGATCCCCACAGAACGGCGACGGTGGTCAGCCCGGCGAGAAATTTTCCGTTGATGAAACTATCCCGATAGATCGGTTGCGAAAGCACCCGGCTGAGCGTGCCGCGGGCATACTCGCCGCTGATCGAATCAAACCCCAGGGTGATGCCGACGAGAGGACCGAAGAAGCCAAGAAACGTGGCAAGGGAAAAAATCGTTTCGCCGCTCGAGGTGAGCAGGAGTAAAAATGCGTACTGGGAGGGAACCGTATCGGTATTCTGGCGAATTGCTTGGCCGGTGGAGTAGGCGGCCCACAAGCCCGAGAAGACGATGAGGATCAGCAAAATCATGAAACGACGGCTGCTGAAGTGATCCGCCAATTCTTTCCAGAACACCACACTCATTGTTTTTACGCCTCGCGGAAATATTTAAGGTAAATTTCTTCCAGAGTCGGATCTTCGGAACGCAGCTGCAACAATTGAAGCCCCTTGCGCGCGACGGCCGAGACGACTTCCGAACGCACGTCGCTCGTGCAGCGGAGGAACCAGCCGTGCGGACGCTTCTCAATCTCGTCGATCCCCGTAATATTCTGCAAATCTCTCTCGAAGCCGTCGGTGGCGCCGCTTGCTTCGAGCAGAAAATTCCACTGCCGGCCTTTAAGAATTGATTTACCGAGCGCATCCATCTCGCCCTGAACGATCAGTTTGCCTTTGACGATGATGCCGACGCGGCTGCAGATTTCCTGAACCTGTTGCAACTGGTGCGAAGACAGCATGACGGTCAAACCATGCTCGCGGTTCAAGTCCTTGATCATTTCCAGAATGCGAATCGCGCCATCGGGATCGATACCGAGGGTCGGTTCGTCAAGAATAATCGCTATCGGATTCTTCACCAGCACCTCGGCGATGCCGAGGCGCTGCTTCATGCCGCGGGAAAATTCTTTGACCAAGCGCCGCCCGTCTTCGGCAAGGCCGACCTGTTCCAGAACCTCGGTAGTTTTCCTGCGGGCCTGTTCTTCGGGGATGCGATTCAGCCGCGCCATGTAGAGCAGATTTTCCCTGGCGCTGATGTCGTCGTAGAAGCCCGGACTTTCCGGCAAGTAACCGACCCGCCGTTTGACATCGAGGGATTCGCGCGTGGGATTGAAGCCGCATACCGATACTTGACCCGAGGTCGGTTCGGTCAATCCAAGGAGCATCAAGATCGTGGTTGTCTTGCCCGCGCCGTTGGGCCCGAGGAAGCCAAAGATTTCACCTTCTTCGATCGTCAGGCTAAGCGAGTTGACCGCGAACTTCTCGCGATAACGCTTGGACAGATCCTTGGTTTGAACGACTGCGCTCATCGACGACCCAAGCGGAAAAACACAACGGCCAATCCCAGCACGACCAAGCCGACGATGCCAAAGCCGATCCAGCCCCAGACTGTCGGTGTTGAAACCGTAACGCGAAAATCCACCGACTTGTTGGCTTCGGGCGAATTGGAGGTCAGCGTTAACATGTAATCGCCGGCGATAGTGCGATCCGGCGCCAAAATTTCCATCTTGATCTGCCGCACTTCGCCCGGGCCCAGCGCATCGATCTTGTCCGGTTTGAATTCCACCGTCCACTTTTCACTGGGCTTCTTGGTGACGAAGTTTAGGTTCCGAATGGGCGCGGTGCCGGCGTTGCCGACGACGAAATCAATCGGTGTCTTGGTGCCGGCCGTCACAGAAGTATTGAGAGTACCCGCGAGGGAGCCCATCTTTAGATCCTGCGTCCCCTTGAGGGAGACCTTGATGTTCGCGGTCGCTTCGAACGCCCCCGCCCGCGCGGTGACCGCGATCGGGTACTCTTTGGCTTCCGCGGTCGCCGGCGTATCGATCTCGACGCTCAAAGTTTCCGAACCATTTTCTTTTAGCTGGATCGAAGAAATCTGTTGATCGCCGAACTGCGGCTTGAAGCGCACCGTCCAGCCCTGCGGCGGCTGCGCGACGAGAGACGTGGTGAGCGCCTTGTTGGTTTCATTCTTGAGATCGACGGTAAACTTGAGGGTCTGTCCCGAACCCGTGCTCAATACCGGATACTGGCTCGTAAGCTTGATGCCGCCGGTTTCAATCTTTTTGGAGGTAACGCGATAATTGATGGTTTCGGCGTACTGGGTTGCGCCCTTGGTATCTTTGGCGGTCACTTTGATCGGATAAGTTCCCGGTTTTGTGTTCTCCGGAATTTTTGCTTTGAACTCGAGGGTTGTGGATTTATTGGAGTTTTGATCGCCGCCTTGTACCATTACAGATCGCACTGGAAAGCTCGGATATCTGGAATTGAAGTTGACGTCCCATCTTGCGGGAACGCCTTCAATCGTCAGAATGACTTCCACGGGGTCTTTGGTGCGGTTGACAACCTCCGCGTCCATCGTGGCCTCTTGTCCTTGACCCACGGTGAGATCCTTGAACGGCAGAATCAGATTGAAGGATTCCTTTGACGGAGGCGAGGCCTCCGCTTTTTGCGCTTCCGCGGCAAGCCCGCGGGAATTCCAACTCGTTAGCGAAAGAAACAAACCCGCGACCAGATATAAAATCATTCCCGGGCGAATGATCGCAGCCCTAAGACTCATACCAGCCCCCCTGCGGTGTGAAATTTGTTGCAGATAGATAACCATTATAAACTCTACGGTCAAGGCCTTCCCAAGAACTATGCCTTGCCCAGCTGACGCAATCCCTCGTAGAGAACAATCGAAACGGCATTGGAAAGATTCAAGCTGCGCACTCCGGCGCCCATCATCGGTATGCGCAACGCACAGTCGCGATAGGCATCCAAAAAGTCTCCGGGCAGGCCGCGTGTTTCGGGGCCGAAAACCAAAAAATGCTCGTCGCGGTACCTGATCGAAGTATAGGACTTGGCCGCCCGTTTGGAAAAAACCAAAAGCGTTTCCGGCGCGGCCTTCGCGATGAAATCATCCCACGATTTGTGCACGTGCAGGTCAACGTATTCCCAATAGTCCAGACCGGCCCGTTTAAGGTGCTTGTCATCAATTTTGAATCCCAACGGCTCGATGAGATGGAGCGGTGTGAGCGTGGCCGCGCACAAGCGGGCGACGCTGCCGGTGTTGGGCGGGATCTCCGGTTGAAATAGTACGACGTGCATTTTCAATTCTCGATAAAGATCGTTACCGGCCCATCATTGACGAGGGCGATGTTCATATGCGCTTGAAATCTGCCTGTGGCGACCTTAAGACGCGTATCGCGCAGGCGCCTGGTAAAAACCTGATAAAGCCGCTCGGCGTCGGCCGGCAGTGCCGCGTCCGTAAAAGACGGCCGGTTGCCTTTGCGGCAATCCCCATACAACGTAAATTGCGAAACCACGAGCAGCTCGCCGCCGGTGTCGATAATCGACCGATTCATTTTACCCTGATCGTCCGCAAATATGCGCAAGTGAGCGATCTTCTCCGCGAGGGTGTTCGCGCTGGCATCGTCATCTTGTTTGCCGACGCCGACGAGAATGCACAAGCCCGGTCCGATTTCTCCAACGATTTGTTCGTTCACGTTCACTCGGGCCTGAGTGACTCTTTGAATGACGGCACGCACGGAAATCAAATCGCAAACTTCATGGGATGTCCGGATTGCAGCGCAACGCACAGAGCGGTTAATATTCTAAACCGAGAGTTAACAGGGATCGAGACTGGTGGCAAGTCGCCGGGAGATGTTGGGATCGGATCGATCTTGAGCTTATGCAGATCACCGTGAGATTGACGACGTTAATTATCCTAAGCTCGCTAGTGCTCGTTTCTTGGCAGCAAGGTTATGCTCAGCTCGGAGCGCTCGGCCAAGAACGAAAAGAGGCATTCCCCCCAATGATCACCGGTCGACTCATGGGCAAAGTCGACGCAATAGGTGATTATAAACCCCCAAAATCTCTGCCGGTCTTTAAGAACCGATCTTTCTGCGGCCCGTCGGTGGTGAACGAAACTCTGCTGATCGGCAAGGACGGGGTGCTGCGCAATGCGGTGATTACTCTTCATTCTATGGAGCGCGCTGTGGCGGCCGAAGCGGGACGATTGGTCCTCGACAATAAGAACTGCGCGTTTACGCCCCACGTTCAGGTCGCCACCGTCGGCAGCGAGCTTTTGCTGAAGAACAGCGACCCGATTCTTCACACGGTGCACGCTCGCATGGGCAATGAAACGCTGTTCAATGTCGGACTTCCCCAATGGCGTCAAGTCATCAAACGTCTGGATCG
>CAMLCX010000007.1 GCA_946478635.1 uncultured Pseudomonadota bacterium | reverse complement strand
TGATTCGCATCGGCGCGCAGCCGATTCCGCCGCCGCACAGCCCGCCGCTTGTCGATGCCATGATTCCCGACGTCGATCAGGTGATCGATGCGGTCATGCGCCTGGCTGAAGGCGGCAAAATTCGCTAGCAAAGTTTTCATTTCTCAAAACGCTTCCAAACGCGCAGGCCGGTGCCCTTCGGGCCGACTGCGCGCGCTATTTCACTTGCCTCAATACATCGACTGAGAATCCTATCGGTTGAATTGCCCCACCTCATGGGCAAATTTTCCGGTGGATATGCCCTCGTTCAAAAGCGATATACTCGATTCTTGCATCCCGATTTTGTCAGTGGACGTTTGTTAAATTATTGAACCTGTGAATGATTGTCGAAAGTCTCCCAATCTTTCGTTAGCCCGCTTGGCCGATGGCACGGACGGTGCTTAGTACCAGTGGCCAAGCAGTGCTGCTCAAAAAAACACAAGGGAGAAAGTCTAAATGAGAACGAATATCAAAGTATTGGCAATTTTTGGTGCGATGGCTCTAATGGCGGCGGAAAGTATCAGCATCGCTGCGGAGGCCGGCGAACTGCGGGTAAGATGCGAGCGCAGAGGCAACAAAAGATCTAAGGTTAGCGTCGATGGTCGCGACGTCGCGCCCGGCACCTACGTCATCCAGTTGACTTCAGGAGCGAATGGCGCGCCGCAGGTTACCAAAACAGTTGTGGCGCCGGCCGATGAGTTCGAGGCCGATTACGATAGCAACCGCGCCGACATTCGCGCCGGTGCTACGGCCATTGGCCGCACATTCATTCAGAACGGCGCCGTGAATGTGGTTGTGACTGGCCCAGAGAGTCTTTCCGCCAACGTGAGCTGCACAGTCCGATGAGTTGACGACGATCGCCGATGATATTTCATCTTCACAAAAACCGAGAGGCCGTCTGTTGTTGGTCGTTACTGCCGGCAATGAAGTTCGCTTTGATCATTCTGCCAATATCGATCTGTGTCTTCGCAGGGATTGCCGTGGCCTCGCCAACCAGTTCTGGCGAGGCCCGGTCGCGTCCTGCTTTGCCGCAAGGTCAATCAGTGCCGGTGCATCTTGCGGTTGATATATCCGCAGGGCGAATCAGCGTGAAGATGGATAATGTGCCCTTGGCCAAACTTTTGGCTGTCGTCGCCGAGCGAACCGGAGCGCGCGTTGTCGTGAATGGGACAGCCGACGAGAACTTCAGTGTCGAATTTCACGACCTACCGCTGGAGGAGGGCCTGAGACGCATAGTGCGCGGTAAGAACGTCGCGTTTTTCTATGAGTCTCGGATCTCAAAGGGGAGGGTGATAGCAAGGCTTTTTGAAATGCGTATTTTTTCTGGCGGCGATGATGGTACTCAAGCGACGGTCTTTAACCCAATATCGCCCGTAGTGTCGCGCCTGCGCCCACGGGCCAAAGTCTCGGCCGATCAGACACAAGCAAACCCAATCCTTGGCGCTTTGACAAAGAGGCTCCGGGAAGCAACGGGGACACAAGAGCGCAAAGAGGCCGCGATGGCGCTGGGAAAATTGACCGATCCCGGGGTGATCGAGTCTTTGAGTCAGGCGTTGTCCGCGGATCCGGAATCTTTTGTTCGTATTGGTGCAGCCGAAGCCCTTGCGAAGACCTGGGACGAATCAGCGGTTGCGCCGCTATCCAGGTCCCTTGTGAGTGATGGCAGCTCGGCTGTGCGCGAAGCCACGGCGAGAGCGTTAGGCTTGACCTGGAGTGAAAATGCGATCTCCCCGTTAATTGAGGCGCTTTCGACGGATCGCGACGCGCTGGTGCGCGAACAGGCAGCGCGAGCGCTGGGCCAGACTGCAGGCGAGGAGGCCGTCCCGGCACTGGCCCACGCATTGGCTCACGATCCGCGGGTATTTGTCCGCGATGCCGCGGCAGAGGCTCTTGGGACGATCGGCGGTCAGGACGCGCTTGACGCCCTGGCAAAGGCGAGCGCGGCGGATAGTGACGAATGGGTCAGGGAAACCGCGGCTATTTCTGCAGTCAATTCGCCGAAATAATCGGGTAAATCAAGTGCACCTCGGCACGGCGCTCTTGCGTTTTGTGTCGCTTATTCTTGCCGGCGAAGCATGAGCGCCCTCTAACCCGGTTAACCAATCTTTAATCCGGCGATCAAGCAGTCGTTGACCCACAACTCGGGCTAATGGTAGCGTCATGGACAATTTGGCTCTGACTCCAATGCGCATGAAATTAGGACGAGTTGCGATTTCGTGGCCCTTATCCCAAGCCGGTCTCACGGCAAAGTTTGGCGCTTACAGTTTTTTCTGTATCGCCGCCATGACCGTGGCGTTGTGGTTTATCGTGTCCAATTATTTGATCAGTCAAATTCTTCAGCGGGAGTGGGAAACTACGGCGCAGATCGTGCGCGCTGATGTCAGAAAGTTTTTAGAGGCATATGATTTTAAGGCGGAAGATCGCAAATCCGTCGGGCACAAGTTCGCGGCTTTGCTCGACCATATGCGTCTTTCACCGGATATTGTTCGTTTCAAAGTTTACAACCCGAAAGGTGTCGTGCTCTGGTCCGACGACAAACGATTGGTGGGGCAGGTATTTGCCGACAACGACGAGCTTCAGCAAGCGCTGCGGGGGGAAATCGTTGCGGACGTAAGCTCACTCAGCAAGCGGGAGAATGTTTTTGAGCAAGACGCGGCGCAGCGAGCGGTCGAAGTTTATGTGCCGATCTATTCGGATCAGCGCGAGCTTCTCGGGGTGTTTGAGACTTATAAGCGCGCCGATTCGATTTACGTGGACATTCGCCGAGCGCGCATGGTGGTCTTGTTGGGAGCGCTCGGCGGCGGGGTGCTGTTGTACGTCACGCTCTTTGCGATTGTCCGGCAAGCAGCTCGGAAAATCAACGAGCAACAGGAAAATCTGCTTAAGATACAGTCGGAATTGGTTGTCTCGCAGCGCATGGCGGCGATCGGCGAAATGGCCGGGGCGGTAGCGCATGGAATCGGCAATCCGCTCTCGTCGATTCGCGCCGCGGCACAGGTCGCCATGCTGGATGCCGATTCGGTAGGTGGGTCAGAAGCGGGCCAGAAGATGAAAGCCAACCTGCGGAGCATCATGCAACAGGTCGATCGAGTCCAGAAGCGCATGCAAGGGTTGCTCAATTTTGCCAAGCCCATGGAGCCTCACCCGGTCGTCGTCGACGTAAACCTGTTGCTTCGCAATATCGTTGACACCCTGAAGCCGCGTTTCTCCGATGCCGGCATCGGGGCGCAACTCGATCTCGCGACCGATTTGCCGCGCATCAAGCTCGACGCAAATCACGTGGAGCAAGCATTCATGGGACTCATTACCAATGCTCTCGAAGCGACCCCGCCTGGCGGGAGTGTCAGAATATTAACCAAACTTGCCGAGCCCAACGGCAACAAAAAACACGTTCAAGTCTCCATCGAAGATACCGGCGACGGAATTCCAAGCGAAAATCACCAGGACGTTTTTGAGCCTTTTTTTACCACCAAGTCCCACGGCACGGGTTTGGGTTTGCCCCTGGCAAAGAAATTTGTCGAGCGCAACGGCGGAACAATAAAGATCGCCGAAGCGCCGGCAGGCGGGGCAAGGATCGAAGTGACCTTCGAATTGCAGACCCTCAACTGAGACCTTCATGACCAATACGGTTCTCGTCGTCGATGACGAACAGGTGCTGGCCGGTGCGATGGGTGACTATTTGGGCCGTCATGGTTATGCCGTGAACATCAAATCCTCCGGCGAGGAGGCGCTCAAAGTCATCGATCGGGAACCGCCCGACATCGTGGTTCTCGATTACCGCTTGCCGCGCATGGATGGGCTGGAAGTGTTGCGTAGAATTAAAGAAGGCCGGCCGGAAATAGAGGTTATTATTCTGACCGCGCACGGCTCTGTGGAAGGGGCCGTTGAAGCGATGAAGGTCGGCGCTTTCGACTATTTGAGCAAGCCCCTCGATCTTGAAGAGCTTCGCCTCGTCGTCAACAAGGCGCTTCACTCGGTGCGGCAAAGTCAGGAGTTGGATTATCTTCGCTCCCGCGTCGATCACGAGAACCCAAGCAGGGAAATCGTCGGCCAGTCGAACGAGATTATGCGCGTAAAGCGACTGATCGAACAAATCGCCGCGATCGAAGCCACATCGGGGAAAGAAGCTCCCTCGATTCTCATCACGGGTGAAACGGGCACCGGCAAGGAACTGGTGGCGCGCTCGATCCATGAAAAGAGCCCGCGCGTGAAAAAGCCGTTTGTCGAAATCAACTGCGCCGCGATTCCCGACAATCTGCTCGAAGCCGAGTTGTTCGGTTATGAAAAAGGCGCGTTTACGGACGCCAAAACGGCCAAGATCGGTTTGTTCGAAGCCGCTGATGGCGGAACATTATTTCTCGATGAAATGGGCTCCTTGAATTTGAGTTTGCAGGCGAAGCTTCTCAAGGCCATCGAAGAGAAATCAGTGCGCCGTCTCGGCAGCGTGCAAAGCCGCCACTTTGACGTATCCCTTGTGGCCGCGACGAATCAGCCGCTCGAACAAGCGATTCAAGAAAAATCCTTTCGCGAAGATCTTTATTACCGTCTAAAGATCCTGGAGGTCCATTTGCCGCCACTGCGCGAGCGCGGCGATGATCCGGTGCTCTTGGCCAATCATTTTGTCGGGCTCCATACGCGACGCTACAATCGTGGTGAAAAGCATCTTTCGGAGTCGGCAAAATCTGTCGTGGCGAATTACGCCTGGCCCGGTAATGTGCGCGAGTTGAGTAACGTCATGGAACGGGCGGTGCTTTTGAAAGCGGGTAATACCATCGAGCCGAGTGACCTGGCGCTGACCGCCCAAAGCCCGAATGCACCGAGCGGAATTAGGAGCGCCGACAGTACTCTGACGATTGATCTTGCCAAGGGAGTCGTGCTCGACGAACTGGAGCGATCGATCATTGAGAATGTCCTTGGTCGAACCGGATGGAACCGCACTAAAGCAGCGCAGCTGCTTGGGCTGTCTCGCGAGACGCTGCGCTATCGGATTGAAAAGTTCAATTTGAAAGCGCCTGCTGCGATTGCCGAGACTTAGCGGTTGGCCGCCGCACGAATTGGTAATGCCGAATTAACTAAGCGGGATCATTATATGAGTCTGGTAGGGCTTGCGTTGCTTGAGCCGTTCATACCAGTCGCGGATGTTAGGAAAATTCGGCCGCTCTGTCGGTAGATTAAACCAGCGATAAGCCCATACGCCGAGCGGGATGTCCCCTAAGGAAAATTCCTCACCACCCAGGTAACGGGTTTTGGCCAACTGGTTTTCGACGGTCTGCCAGGCTCTGGTGGTTTTCTCCAAAGCGGCTTGAACGACTTTGGGGTCGCGCTTTTCCTCGGGAGTGCGGATCAAGTTCCAGAATAGCGGCACGATCGCGGCATTGAAGGTTGAAAGCTGCCAATCCATCCAACGATTGGCATTACCGAGCCCCTCGGGATTCTGTGGCAGGAGCTTACCGGCACCGTATTTCGCGTTGAGATAACGCATGACGCTGTTCGATTCCCAAAGAATAAAGTCGCCGTCTTTGATGGTTGGCACGAGACCATTGGGATTCATCTCGCGATAAGCTTTCTCGTCGTTGCCGCCAAATTTTCCGCCCCAATCGACCCGTTCAAATTCCACGCCGAGTTCACCGCAGCACCAAAGCACTTTTTGCACGTTGGATGAGTCCGTTCTACCCCAGATTTTGATCATGCTCCCAGCCCCCGGATTAGAAATATTTTCTCGTTTCTTATCACCGTTTTTGGTGAATGGATAGTGCGCAAAACGCCTGCCGCGACTCTGTCAGTTTGCCGCAATTTTTGATAGGGAAAGACCGGAATTAGAAAGCGGGAGGTTCAATCTCAATGAAAATTCCTATCCTTTTTGTGCTGATTCTCTTCGGGACGACTGCGGTGGGCTCCACGGCTTGGTCGCAAAATCAAGCTGAAGGCAAGAAATTGTATGGCTCATACTGTGCCAGTTGTCATGGCGATCGAGGTAGGGGAGACGGTGTGGCCGCGGGGTCGTTACCCGTAAAGCCGAAGGACCACACCGAAGGGGCGACGATGAACCAATTGACCGACCAGTACTTGGTTGACGTCATTACCAAAGGGGGTGGCGGCATGGGTAAATCGGCGTTTATGCCTGCTTGGGGTTCTTCATTAAATGAAAAGCAGGTGCGTGATGTCGTTGCCTACATCCGCAGCCTGGCGGTTCCCCCATACAAGTGATGATTCGGTCTTCGGACTGAAAAAAAGCGACAGAAATTTTTCATTGACCCCTTGACGATCTAGGATCGGGGATTAAATTTGGCGCATCCAACCTGCTGAGCAGGAATCTAAATCTACGTTTTATTTCGGGAGGGTGCTATGGCGACAAAGATTCGTCCCCTACACGATAGGGTGATTGTTAAGCGCATTGCGGAGGAAGAGAAAACTAAGGGAGGTATCATCATACCGGATACGGCCAAGGAAAAACCGCAGGAGGGAAAGGTGGTCGCGGTCGGTCCGGGCAAGTATGAAGACGGTAAACTAATACCTCTGGGCGTGAAATCAGGCGACAAAATTCTATTTGGGAAATACTCCGGTACGGAGATTAAACTCGACGGCGAGGAGCATCTGATCATGCGCGAGGATGATATCCTCGGAGTTGTTGAATAAGGAGGAGAAAAGATGGCTGCAAAGGAAATTCGTTTTAGTGAAGACGCGCGCGGCAAAGTTCTGCGCGGTGTCAATTTATTGGCTGACGCCGTTACGGTGACCTTGGGGCCCAAAGGCCGCAATGTCATCCTCGAGAAATCCTGGGGTTCTCCAACGGTAACCAAGGATGGCGTCTCGGTCGCAAAAGAAATCCAGCTCGAAGATAAATTCGAAAATATGGGCGCTCAGATGGTTAAAGAGGTCGCGAGCAAAACCTCCGACTTGGCTGGCGACGGCACGACCACCGCGACTGTATTATCCCGGGCCATTTTTAGCGAGGGCCTAAAACTGGTGGCCGCCGGACATGATCCCATGAGCATCAAGCGCGGCATAGATAAGGCGGTGGCAAAGGTCGTGGATGAGCTCAAAGCAATGTCCAAACCAACCCGCGACAGGGATGAGATCGCACAGGTCGGCACCATTTCGGCGAACAATGACAAAACCATCGGCGATATCCTTGCGGAAGCGATGGACAAGGTCGGAAAAGAGGGCGTCATTACTGTTGAAGAGGCAAAGGGGTTGGAAACCACCCTCGATCTGGTTGAGGGCATGAGATTCGATCGTGGCTACCTCTCTCCTTACTTTGTCACCGACCCGGAGCGGATGGAGTGCGTTTACGAGGACTGTTATATCCTCAATCACGAGAAGAAAATCTCAAGCATGAAGGATTTGTTGCCGATCCTGGAAAACGTCGCCAAGACCGGTAAACCTCTTTTGATCATCGCTGAAGAAGTTGAAGGCGAAGCTTTGGCGACTTTGGTTGTGAATAAGATCCGCGGCACGCTGAAAGTCGTCGGGGTCAAGGCTCCCGGATTCGGCGACCGGCGCAAAGCGATGCTCGAAGATATCGCGATCCTCACCGACGGCAAGATGATTGCCGAAGAACTGGGCATCAAGCTCGAAAATATCACGATCAAGGATCTGGGCCGGGCGAAACGCGTCATCATCGATAAGGATAATACAACCGTTGTCGAAGGCGCCGGCAAAAAGTCCGCCATCGAAGGCCGGATTGCGCAGATCCGCGCGCAGATCGAAGAAACGACTTCCGATTACGACCGCGAAAAACTCCAGGAACGCTTGGCGAAGCTCGCCGGCGGTGTGGCCGTGGTCAAGGTCGGTGCCGCGACGGAAGTGGAAATGAAAGAGAAGAAAGCCCGCGTGGAGGATGCGCTCCATGCCACGCGCGCGGCCGTCGAGGAAGGGATCGTGCCGGGCGGCGGCGTCGCCCTGATCCGCGCTTCGGCGGGACTTGGAAATCTGAGAGTTTCCGATGACGAAAAAGTTGGTGTTCGGATCATCCAGAAGGCTCTGGAAGAACCGATGCGCTGGATCGCAAGCAACGCCGGCGCCGACGGCTCCGTCGTTATCGATAAGGTAAAGAACGGCAAAGGCGCGTTCGGCTTCAACGCCGCCACCGAGGAATACGAAGATCTCGTGAAGGCCGGCATCGTGGACCCGACCAAGGTTGTCCGCACCGCGCTGCAGAACGCCGCATCGGTTGCCGGAATGATGATTACGACCGAAGCGATGATCGCCGACAAACCGGAGAAGAAAAAAGACGCTCCAGCCATGCCGCACGATCACGACGACTATTAAACGGTTAGCCATCGCAATCGAAAAAAGGCGCCGGAATTATCCGGCGCCTTTTTTTTGACCTGCAGCTTACGGGCAACTATTCGAGTTTTCAATTTTTTCTCACAGAGGCGCTTCCGCGGGTCATCAGGCTGTCTCTATGGTTGACAAGGCCCGTGTGGAGTCCCAAATTACGTAGATGGAGAAAAAGGACTACTACAAGATCCTTGGGATCGAGCGGTCCGCCAGCACCGATGACATTCGCAAGGCGTATCGGAAGCTCGCGCGTAAATTTCATCCCGACATCAATCCCGGCAACAAAGCTGCTGAGGAGAAATTCAAGGAACTCTCGGTTGCCCACGAAGTTCTCGGCGATCCCGAAAAACGCAAGCGCTATGACGAGTTCGGCGAGGCCGGTCTCAATCCGGGATTCGATCCGGAACAGGCGCGGGCCTACCAGAGATGGCAAGAACAATCGGCGCAAACCGGCGGTGCTGCCAGTTACACCGAAGAGGATTTGAGTGATTTATTCGGGAGTTTCGGCGGCCTGGGAGATTTGTTTCGCGGCAGAGGCTCCTCTTCGAAGAAGGCGCGCCGTGGTGAGGACATTGAAACGCAAATGGAAATCAGTTTTCTCGACGCGGTGCGCGGCTTCCAAGCTAATTTTACAATCCAGCGACCGGTGGCGTGCAGTGATTGCCACGGCAGCGGCTCGATAGACGACGCGGAAGCCAAGCAGTGCCAGGAGTGCCATGGCACGGGATGGAAAGAGACCCGGCAAGGCAATGTGGGGCTGCGCCAATCCTGCCCGAGGTGTAATGGCAAGGGAAAACTGACCGGTAGCCAGTGCGCCACATGCCGCGGCTCCGGGCGCGTCGCCCGCGCCGAGAGCGTGCGCGTCAACATTCCTCCGGGTGCCGAGAGTGGCAAGCGGATTCGCGTTCCGGGAAAGGGTGCGAGCGGCGTTCGCGGCGGGCCGCCGGGCAACCTCTACATCATTCCTGAGGTGCGTCCGCATCGTTTGTTCAGCCGATCCGGCAACGACCTTACGCTAGAATTACCGATCACCGTGGGCGAGGCGGTCCACGGCGCGACCGTGAGAGTTCCGACGCCGATGGGAACCGTACAGGTTAAAATTCCCGCTGCGGCTCAGAGCGGCCAGCGCTTGCGCGTGAAAGGGAAAGGAGTCCAGGCCCGTGGTCAGGACACGGCCGGAGACCTCTACTTGCGCCTGATGGTGCGGGTTCCCAAAGACGGCGTTGAAAAAGAAGCGATCGACAAGCTCGAACAAGCCTACGGCGAGGATGTTCGCAAGGATGTGCTTCTATGAAGCGCGAAAGTAAGAACAAAAAATATTTTCGCGTGGCTGACATCGTGGCGGTGTGCGATGTCAGCGCGGAATTCATTCGCGCTCTCGAGGAGGAAAACCTGATCAAGTCCGTGCGGCGGCGACGGCTCAAATGTTACCCCTTGGAGCAAGTCGACCGCATTCGCGTGGCACAAATTCTTGTCCGTGAAATGGGAGTCAATCTTGCCGGGGTCGAGGTTGCGCTGCACATGCGCGCGCAGATCATCAGCATGCGGCGCGAGCTTGCGGTAATTTTGCGCCGACTTGATGGCCGTCCGTAGTCTCAACTTCGCTGGTGGAGCTGTTGGTCGGGCTAGGTTCCCATAGAGCACCCGCAATGGGCAGTCAACAGGCGGTCCCTACGCAAACCTCTGCCAGCGGTATAGTTCTAAGAACATCGGTATCCTGTTAGTATGGTTTGGAAGTTCGCTGACGTGATATGTTATGTATGAATGACGCACTGGAACAAAAAGCGGCGGTTTGAACGGTTGGTTTGGCTGCCTATCTCAAGTAACCAATAGACGGATGTCGAATATTAATTTGACCAGAGCACGACGCTCCGTTTGGACTCATCTGGCGGTTGTTGTTGTATCTGCCGCACTCGGCACTGTATTGCTTCGTGATTCCTGGGTCGGCAGTGCCTCGCTCAACGACCCGCGCGCGGCGCCACGGGCGGTCACCGCACGAGGGGAACTACTCAATGATGAAAAATCCACGATTGCGTTGTTTCGCCAGGCCTCGCCAGCGGTGGTGAACATAACTGCGATCGGCGTGCAGCGAGATCTCTTCACACTGAATCTGTACCAGATTCCTCAGGGCACCGGGTCGGGTTTCGTTTGGGATCATAGTGGCAACGTGATCACAAATTTTCATGTGATTCAGAATGCGGATGCCGCTCAGGTGACCCTCGCCGACCAGTCGAATTGGAAAGCTCGCGTCGTTGGGGCTGCCCCCGATAAAGACCTCGCAGTCCTGCGCATCGACGCGCCGGCGAATCGGCTCCAACCCATCCCAATCGGAACTTCCAAAGATTTGCAGGTGGGACAGAGCGTGTTTGCCATCGGCAACCCCTTCGGCTTGGATCAAACCTTAACCACCGGCGTGATCAGCGCGCTCAATCGCGAGATCGAGTCCGTCACACGCCGGCCGATTCAGGGCGTGATTCAGTCGGATGCTGCCATTAACCCGGGAAACTCAGGAGGACCTTTGCTCGATAGCGCCGGGCGGCTGATTGGGGTCAATACGGCGATTTACAGCCCGTCAGGCGCATCCGCGGGAATCGGCTTTGCCATTCCCGTTGACACGGTCAATCGAATCGTTCCTGAATTGATCCGCAGTGGACGGGTTACCCGACCGGGTTTCGGTATTCAAATCGCGGACGAACAAATCGCGCAGCGACTGGGCGTGACGGGTGTGCTCGTAGTCGATGTGGTCAGGGGTAGCGCAGCTTCAAAAGCCGGCATTCAACCGACCCGCCGCGATGCCGACGGGCGTTTGCGTCTCGGCGATATCATTACGACCGTCGACGGTAAAAAAGTAGCCACTCCCAATGACCTGTACTTGTTGCTGGAGAAATACAAGATCGGCGAAGTCGTGACGATTTCCATGCTGCGCGACGGCAAAACGGTGCAGGCCAAGGTTTCCCTCGAGGCTGTTCAATAGGGCGGCTGTCCAAGCGCCCGGAATGACCCTTAAACCTTCTGCGTGTTCGTGTCCGCTTGGTTTTCGTCGCGCTCGTAGGCCGTAATGATCGCTTGCACCAGGTGATGGCGCGCGACGTCTTTTTCGGTAAACGTGACGAAGCGAATGCCGTGCACCCCCCTGAGAATGCGCCACGCTTCTTTCAAACCGGAAAGTTTGCCCGCGGGCAGGTCGATCTGCGTTGCATCACCCGTGATTACGGCTTTTGAGCCGTAACCGAGGCGTGTTAAAAACATTTTCATCTGCTCCGGTGTCGTGTTTTGCGCCTCGTCAAGAATGACAAAAGAATCATTCAAAGTTCTGCCGCGCATAAAAGCCAGCGGCGCTACTTCGATGGTGCCGCGCTCGACCATTTTGCGCGCACGATCAAAGTCGACCATGTCGTGGAGCGCGTCGTAAAGCGGGCGCAAGTACGGATTTACCTTCTCGGCAAGATCACCCGGTAAAAAGCCCAGTTTTTCCCCCGCTTCAACGGCCGGCCGAGTGAGGATGATGCGCACATAATTGTTTTTCATCAGTTCGGCGACCGCCATCGCCATGGCGAGATAAGTTTTACCCGTGCCCGCGGGACCGATGCCGAAAACGATGTCATGACGGCGAATGGCGTCGATGTAAGCTTTTTGCGCGATGCTCTTCGGTGTGATGGTTCGCTTGTGCGCCGAAATATAAATCGTGTCGAGAAAGATATCTTGTAACCGGGCTCGCGAGTCGCCGCTCAAAATGCGCACCGCATAGTCGACATCGCTGGCGTAGACGGGATAGCCTTTTTCCAGAAGGCTGTAAAGCTGGCGCAAAATTTGGCTCGTGAGCTCCACCTGCAGCGGATCCCCTTCGACTTCAACTTCCGAGCCGCGCACACGAATTTTCACTTGCAGCGAATTCTGGAGAATTTTTAGATGCTGGTCGTGTTGTCCAAGGAGGTCACGGAACAGACGGGGATCGTGGAACTCGAGAACATTCACGCCAACCTCGGTCACCATTCCGGCGCTTTGTTTTTTTTCGTCTTTCACTCGTGTTCTCCCATGAGTTGAACGGTGATCTCACGCGTGCGCGGGCGATTGTCAAAATCGAGCAGGACAATTTGTTGCCAGGTGCCAAGACACAACTGGCCATGCTCGATCGGAATGGCGATAGATGGTCCGAAGAGGGACGCGCGCAGGTGGGAAAAACCGTTATCGTCCCCCCAGCGATCGTCATGATGATATCGACGATTGGAAGGAATGGTTTTTTCTATGAACTCCTTTAAATCTTGAATGAGTCCCGGTTCGTGCTCGATTGTGGTGAGAGCCGCAGTCGAGCCTGAGACGAACAGAGCAGCCAGGCCGCTCCGAAAGTTTTCTTTTGCGAGATGGTCGCGAACTTTAGCGGTGATATCGATGATGTCGCAGAACCCGGCGGTCTTCTCCGTTATCGTCTTAGCGCGAATCGTCAGCACGCTATTCAATCCTCAAATAACGCCACCGATGCACCCACACAATCCGGTTGGAATATCAATTGTCCTTTTAAGATTCATTTTCCCTGGCGAATGAGTTCCTCGGCGCGTTTTAGCGCCGCATCGATCTTACCCGGTTCTTTGCCGCCGGCCTGGGCGAAATCCGGCCGTCCACCGCCGCCGCCCCCGACCATGCCGGCAAGTTCTTTGATGATGTTGCCGGCGTGATACTGCTTGGTGAGTTCCTTGTCGACCGAGGCGACCAGGTTGACGTTCGCTTCTCCAGCGCTGGCGAGCACGATCACCGCGGCGCCGAGTTTCTCCTTGAGCTGGTCGGCAAGGTCCCGGAGTTGTTTGGCGTCGACGCCGTCCACCTGGCTGATCAAAAACTTGGTGCCGTTCACGGAGCTTTGCTTCGCCAGCAATTCAGGGATCTGATCCTTTTCAAATTGGCCGCGTAGTTTCTCGATTTCCCGCTCGAGCTCTTTCTGGCGGTCCAATAGTCGTTTTACTTTATCGACGGCGTCATCGGCGCTGCCGCGCATCAGATTGCCGATCTCCTTAAGCCGCCGTTCGTAGTTGCGGATAAGATCCAGTGCGCCCTGGCCGGTGAAAGCTTCGACCCGCCGCACGCCAGCGGCAACGCCGCCCTCGGAATGGAGCTTGAATATGCCGATTTCGCCCGACGCGCCTACGTGGGTGCCGCCGCAAAGCTCGGTGGAAAAATCGC
The DNA here is from genome assembly GCA_946478635.1 of uncultured Pseudomonadota bacterium. The sequence continues at coordinate 15,632 of CAMLCX010000007.1, read as the reverse complement.
CGATCTTGACGACGCGCACACGATCGCCGTACTTGTCGCCGAAAAATGCCAGCGCACCGTGGCGGATCGCTTCGTCGTAACTCACTTCCTGAATCGAAACGCCGGCGTCGTCGCGAATGTGCTGGTTGACGCTTGCCTCAATAAGTTCGAGCTGCTCATCAGCGATGGCGCCGTTGTGATTGAAGTCGAAGCGCAGCCTCTCTGGGGTGACCAACGAACCAGCCTGTCGAACATGCTGTCCCAACTCGCGGCGCAGTACCGAATGAAGGATATGGGTCGCCGAGTGGTTGAGCTTGGTTTTCTGCCGATGCTTGGAATCCACCGCCAATTGGACTTTATCCCCGACTTGGACTCGGCCCTTTTTGACTCGCGAGCGATGCGCAATAAGTTGCGGTGTCGGATGATGCGTGTCGAGGACTTCAATAAGATCGCCGCGCGCGGTGGTAATCGTACCCCGATCACCAATCTGCCCGCCCGATTCGCCGTAGAAAGGTGTCTCGGCGGTGAGCAGCTCGATCTCGTCTCCTTCCACGGCTTCATTTCGCCCCGCGCCATTGACGTAAATGGCCAGCACCGATGACTCACCTTTGAGTCTATCGTAACCGATAAAAAAGACCGGACGGTCCAGCTGAATCTTGGATTCCATACTGGCAGTCTCGCGGGCTTCGCGTCCCCGCGTGCGCTGCTCCTGCATGAGCCTCTCGAATCCTACCTGATCGACCGAAATGGACTCGCCGCGCAAAATATCTTCGGTGAGATCGAGCGGAAATCCAAAAGTGTCATACAGACGAAAAGCGACGTCACCGGAGAGAATCTGCTTCTTTTGTGTTCTGAGTTTTGCGGTAGCGTCATCAAGCAGCGCGAGTCCCTTTTCGAGTGTTTCACCGAACCTCTCCTCCTCGGTACGAATCACCTCGCGGATGCGCTGCTCTTCGGAACGCAGTTCCGGATACGCATCACCCATCACTGTCGCGACGGTTTTTGTGACTTCATGCAAGAACGGCTGTTGAAGCCCGATCAAGCGGCCATGGCGGGCGGCGCGGCGCAGCAATCGCCGCAAGACATAGCCGCGCCCTTCATTGCTCGGCATCACGCCGTCGGCGATCAAGAAGCTCACCGCGCGAGCGTGATCGTCGATCACTCGAAAAGAAATATCGGCGGTCGGATCGACGCCGTATTTCCTGCCGGTGAGCAGTTCCGTGGTCGCGGTGAGCGCGCGCATGTAATCGATATCGTAGTTGGACAGTACATTTTGCAGCACCGCTGTGATGCGCTCCAGCCCCATGCCCGTGTCGACGTGCTTGGACGGCAGTTCTTCCAGCTCGCGGTTGTCTTTGCGGTTGTACTGGATGAAAACCAGGTTCCATAACTCGATGTAACGGGCACAGTCGCCGTTAACCCGGCATTCGTGTCCCGCAACTCCCGGTCTGTCGCACGCCGCCGCACCCCGATCGAGGTGAATTTCGCTGCATGGGCCGCAGGGACCGGTCTCGCCCATTTCCCAAAAATTTTCCTTTTCGCCGAAACGGCTCACGCGCTCCGATGGCAAGCCGCTGATCTTATACCAGAGCTTTTCGGCTTCATCGTCGTCGAGATAGACCGTGGCGAAAAGCTTATCTTTAGGCAGGCCCCATTCCTTCGTCAGAAGTTGCCAGGCCCATTCGATCGCTTCCGCTTTATAGTAATCCCCAAACGACCAGTTGCCGAGCATTTCAAAAAAAGTGTGATGATAAGTATCGCGGCCGACCGCTTCGAGATCATTGTGTTTACCGCTGATGCGGAGACATTTTTGCGCGCTGGCGGCGCGTACGTAAGAAGGGCGTTCCTGGCCGAGAAAGACGTTCTTGAACTGAACCATCCCGGCATTGGTAAATAACAGCGTCGGGTCCTTGTCCGGCACCAGCGACGAGCTGCGCACAACCTTATGGCCTTGTTTGGTAAAAAATTCTAAAAAAGACTTGCGAATTTGATTTCCGGTGATCATAGCTCCATCAGTCGTCTTCTAGAGAATAGCGTAGCAAATTAAAAACCACTTTGCTGCTGTAGCCCCGCCGTTGTAAAAAGGCCACAGCCCGTCGCAACGTCCTGGGCTCGGTGAAATCGCCGCCCTTGAAATGCTTGGTCAACAGACGTCTTGCCTGAGCCGTTTCGTCAACTTCGTCGAAGGTCTCGCGCAAAGCGTCCTGAATCAGCGATGGGCCGATGCCTTTGGCCCGTAATTCCTGCTCTATTCTCTTGGGCCCGTAACCGCGGTCTTGGGCTCTCAGGAGTGCCCAACTCCGCGCGAATGTCTCGTCGTTGAGATATTTTAGGGAACGAAGTTTTTCGGTCACCGAGTCGATGGGGCCAGGGGCGCAACCGCGCCGGCCAAGATACCGTCGAACTTCCGCTTCGCTGCGTGAACGATACCCTAAATAGCGCAGGGCCATTCGTAGCGTCTCTGCTTCTGAGCCGGGCGGGTCGAAGGCGGCTTTTTCTTTTTTTTGAGCCAGAATAAGCTTTGAAACTATCGTCCCTTAGCCTTGTCTTTTTTATCGGCCATGACCGGAGAGGGCGCAGCCGAAGCCTCGGGCACGGCCCGTTTTATGCCGGTTTTTTCCATGACTTTATCCATAATTTCATTGGCCGTCTCCGGGTGGTCCTTGAGAAACTGCTTCGCCGCTTCGCGGCCTTGGCCAATTCTTTCGCTCCCGTAGGAATACCAGGCGCCGCTTTTCTCGATGATTCCCGTTTCGCTGCCGAGGTCAACAACCTCGCCGTCGCGGGAAATTCCAGTTCCATAGAGAATATCGAACTCCGCCTCTTTGAATGGCGGCGCCACCTTGTTTTTTACGACTTTGACGCGGGTTCGTCCGCCGATCACATTGTCACCGTCCTTGAGCGCGCCAATACGGCGAATGTCCATGCGCACCGAAGCGTAGAACTTAAGCGCATTCCCGCCGGTCGTGGTTTCAGGGTTGCCGAACATCACACCGATCTTCATGCGAATCTGGTTAATGAAAATCACAACCGTTTGGGAACGGGAGATCGTGCCGGTCAACTTTCTCAAAGCCTGCGACATCAGCCGAGCTTGCAAGCCCATGTGGGCATCGCCCATCTCACCTTCAATTTCCGCCTTGGGCACGAGCGCCGCCACGGAATCAATCACCAGCACATCGATGGCGCCGCTGCGTACCAGCGTCTCGGCGATTTCTAGCGCTTGCTCGCCATGATCCGGTTGCGAGACGAGCAGGTCGTCGGTCTTGACCCCAAGTTTCTTGGCGTAAGCCAAATCCAACGCATGCTCAGCGTCGATATAGGCTCCCATGCCGCCATTTTTCTGCGCCTCGGCGACGATATGAAGAGCAAGCGTAGTCTTGCCGGAAGATTCCGGTCCATAGATCTCAATCACACGGCCGCGCGGCACGCCGCCAATACCGAGCGCCATATCGAGACCAAGGGATCCGGTCGAGACCACCGGGACATCTTTGACGATGCCACCCTCGCCGAGCTTCATGATCGCGCCCTTGCCGAACTGTCGCTCAATTTGGCTCACTGCCAAGTCAATTGCTTTTTCGCGATTTACATCCATCTAGGGTCTCCTTGCGCTGGTTTCATGGGCGCGTCGTTCTTCGTTGAGCGGAAGCGAAATTAAATCGTTATAGATCGCGCCTTCAGGCTTAAGCACGCTCTGCATCAACCGCACGCTTTCCACGTTTGAACGGCCGAAGTCGTAAATTTTCCAGTTTTCCAATTCCCGGCCAAATGATTTAGGCGCCTGGTCCGATTGCCGCCAGCGGCCGATCGTTAAATGCGGCGTGAATGTCCTGCTCTCCGGCGTAAATCCAAGCGGCTGGAGCGCGGATTCCACTTTTGACGCTAACAAAATTAGTTCATCGCCGGTCAAGCCGACCCATAGCACACGGGGTCGTTTGGGGCCAGGAAATACTCCTAGTCCTTTAGCATTAATGGTGAAGCGCGGAAAGAGGCGGAGTTGCGCGCGAAGGGCGGCCCCGATCGGCTCAATGAGCGCTTCGTCGATGTCGCCGAGAAACTTTAGAGTCAAATGAAAGTTCACCGGAGCGACCCAACGCATGCCGGCGATTTGCGGTTTGAGCTGCGCGCTGGCGTCGGCGATCCTGTCAATAACTTTGCGATCTAGTGAAACGGCGATGAATGCGCGGATCACGGCAGGCAACCTACCGCTAATTCAAGAGCGAGTTTCGCAACCAATTGAGCGCGGCCTGAGAAGCGCCAAGAACGATGCGCTCGCGGTCGCCATGGAATTGGAAGAGCCGCGCTTGATGTTGGTTTCTCTGAGCGATACTCATCCAGACCGTTCCAACCGGTTTCTCCGGACTACCGCCGGTCGGTCCAGCGATACCTGTTACGCTCAAGGCGACGGTCGCGCCGGCCCGCTCCTTGATGCCCTGCGACATTTCCAGCGCGGTTTGCTCACTGACCGCTCCGAATTTTTCCAGGGTCGCCGGTTTCACGCCGAGAAATTTTATTTTTGCTTCGTTGGCATAGGTCACTGCGCCGCCAAAGTAATAGGCGGAACTGCCTGCGACTTGCGTGATGCGCCGGCTGATCAAGCCGCCCGTGCACGATTCGGCTAGAGCGAGAGTCTGTTTTTTCTCCAACAACAAACGGCCAACGCACTCCTCCATCGTGACGTCACCCTCAGCGTAGATTTGCTGTCCGAGGATCCGTCGAATTTCATCGCAATGTTTGTCGAAGTCTTTCTTTTCCTGATCGCCGCCGGTAACGGACAACCGCAGGGTCAAGTCCGGAAAGTGCGCGCGGAAAGAGAGTCTTTCCTGAGTGGACCAATCGATGGGCTTCACCAGGCTATCCAGCCTCGATTCGGTGAGCCCGTAGATCTTGAATGTGCAGGAATAAATCTCGCTGCCATTTTCTCGCTGCGATTCGACCCATGGCACTACTGTGCCATCGAGCATGGCAATCATTTCCTGGGGCACGCCGGAAAGCCAAATCAGGTCTTTGCCCGGGCCAACGCTTACGCGAAAACCGGGCGCGGTGCCGACCGGATTGGCGATGATTGTTGCGCCTTGGGGAAACAAAGCCTGTTTGAGATTATTTTCCGTCCAGGCGATGCCGCGGGCCTCGAATCGGCTTTTGAGGCCGTCTGCCACGGCTTGGTCCTGTACCAACGGGAGGCTGAGAAACTCAGCGACCGTTTCTGTGGTTAAATCGTCCGCCGTCGGCCCAAGCCCGCCAGTGCCAATAATTAAGTCCCCCAACTCGCGGGCTCGCTGGAAGGCCCAAAGCAGCCTCTCGCGCTCGTCGCCGATTTTAAGCACGGCAGCAACCTTGATCCCCACGGAGTATAAGCATTCGGCGATCACGGCTGAGTTGGTATCGACGACCTTGCCGGTGGTCAGCTCATCTCCGGTGCTTAAAATCACAGCATGTGTTTTCATACCACGCCCGCTAGGCTAAGCAGCCGAAGGATAGCAAAAGTGTAAAGACCGGCGACCATATCATCCATCACGATTCCAGCGCCACCCGGAAGAGTTTCCAACCTTCTGGCCGGGAATATCTTTGCAATATCAAAAAACCTAAACAAGCCAAAAGCAATTATCAAACCCGCCCAGCTTGCCGTTAGAAAATTGGCCAGCATAAAACCGGCAATTTCGTCGATAACGACTACCTGCGGATCTTTCTTATCTAGGAGCCGTGCGGCGTGGTCTGCAAGCTGGATCGCGATTGCAGTCAAAGCCGCCAAACCCATCGCTGCCAACCACGGATGGGTCATCGCGACGCGGTTGACCACGATGGACAGCGGCACCGCGATTAATGTGCCAAACGTGCCGGGACAATAGGGAAGATAGCCCACTCCAAAGCCACTGCCCAAAAAGAGGCCAATCTTACGTCCGACTTGTTGCATTGGTGGTATTAAGAAGTACGGCCTATGCTCGCGAACGCCCAACCCGGAGCAATCGACCCACCACTTACGGTATTTACTAGATTGATGATTGAGAAACGAGAGCGCTGTGTTCCTTAAGGTGCGCTCTCAGCAGGCTTGTTGCCGCGCGCGTAAACGGGTTGCTTACGAATGGGGTGATGTGGGCTGCGGGTTGGCGGAAAGCTCGACGAGATAGGTTTTTGTCTGGCTCTCAAAAATTTTCTGCAAGGCGGGTTCGATGCTATCCTCGGCGGGAAAGTCGACGCTTAACGGGTCGATAAATTGCTGATCCTTGTAAAGCTCGAAATGGAGATGCGGCCCCGTGCTTCTGCCCGTCGAGCCTACGTAGCCGATCACCTGACCCTTGGTGACGCTAACGCCAGGGCGGATGCCTGGGGCGAAACCTTGCAGGTGAGCATAGCGGCTTAAATACGTAGAATCGTGCTTAATATCGATGGCCTTACCGTAACCGCCGTTCCAGCCCGCTTCACTGATTACGCCATCGCCGACCGCCCGAACCGCCGTGCCCCTCTGAGCGGCAAAGTCTACACCTGTATGCGGCAGATTTGTCTTTAATAGTGGATGAAAACGCGATTCGGTGAAATGGGAACTGATGGTGGTAAACTCAAGTGGAAATCGAAGGAACGCACGCGCTAGACTTCTACCTTCCAGATTGTAGTAGTTGCCCTGACCTTTTTGCTTTTCGAAATAGATAGCCGTTAATTTTTGGCCGGCGTTATTGAGTTCGGCCGCCAGAATGCGCATCGCGGATTTGGCCTCTTGTCCCCTGCGACTACGCTGCTCGTATAGAATTTTGAACGTGTCGCCTTTTCGAACCGCCTTTTCGAGATCTATATCCCAAGTAAAAATGTCAGCGAGCTGGGAAAGCAGAGCGGGATGAACTCCGGCCTTGCGGCCATCCTCAAATAAGGAGGAATCGACTTCCCCGCTCACAGTTTTGATTTCTACGTCATAGGGCTTCTCGCGGCGCTGGAACAGGATGCCGCGAATGCTTTTCTCCCAAGTCAGGGTAAAGGAATCATCCTGATCTAATTCAATTGCTTTTAGCTGGCCGTGGGCGCCGGGTTTGGACTTTATTAGGGTCGGCTTGGCAAAATAGAGATGAACGTCTTTACCGGCCGGCAATGGACGTTTGCCAATATCGCGGCCAAGCGACCGTGCCCACAATTGTTTTTCGGCTTCTGGTACGTTGTTTTGGGCGAGCACATCGGTAAACGTCTCTCCCTGCCGAACCCTGTGGAACACATGCTCACGGGTTTCAAAAGGATCGATGGGTTCTGGAAGTGGAGAGCGCAGTAAGGGTTTCGCTGGTTGCGCGGAGGTTGTCTTTCGGATGGTCGGCGTTGCGGAGTTGGGTTTTGTTCTTGGGGGCTCTTTTCGGATCGTTCTCTGCTTTGCGGCGCCGGCATCTGAGAAACTTACTGCGAGCAGTGCGACCAAGGCTGAGAGCCAGGTCAATTTTCTAATCGGGCTATGAAAATAGCCCCGCCGCGCATCCCGATGAAGAGCTATCAGATTGCGTTGGCTCGTTGTCGATCCCAACCGCATAATTTAAAAAGATTTTCTCTTTTAGATCGTTTCAGTGCTTGTGTCAAACAAAATAATCAGTGGTTTGGCAGCTCAGGGTGGTTCCTGGAAAGGCGGAGAACGGCTGTCAATCCGGCTCTGCAAAGACCAGCTTGCGCAAAGCTACCTCTAGTAAAAACATGCAAAATGCTAAAATGATCAAAGGCTGTTTGAGGGGCGAATGAGTTTTGCTAACTGAGGTAACCTGAGGGGTGTTCACTTTAGGGTTAATTTCACCCCCCGTAGCCTCCGCCATCCTGGTGAGCAAGCGGGTATTGAACTCGGGCCGCGGCCATTCACTGCTTGATGGATAGGTGAGGCTATAGCCCACGGGTGGAAAGGCGATTCGGCGGCTACCACGGTCTTCGAGGATGTCGAGCCGGTAATCGCCCGGTTGGGAAGCCGGCAGGACTGTTTGGTAATGGCCGGGTGCCAATTTCGTGAGCACCCCTTCGGTTTTTCCAGCCTTCCCGGACATGGAATAACGATACTGGCTATTGGCTCCGATTTCTTCGAAGATTGACAGGTCCAATATGGAGCGATTTTCGGAAAAACTCACCCGAGCTTCATGGGCCGGAACCAAATTCTCGTCAACCGGAACAAGCCACTCGACGACACGGTTCCAAAATCCTTGCAGGCCACCCCAGGGTATCCAGTTTCGACTCCAGCGGCCTTCAAAATCCATGGTCAAGGCGATCGCCTTGCCTTGCCCGTAGCGCCACGAAGCCAATAGGGGCAACCGGCGCTCTTGGCGCTGGATCGAAAGATCCAGCTGGGCGCCCCTTTTAAGGTCTGTTTCCATGATTCCCATTACCGCCGGATAACTTCTTGGATTCAACCCTAGGAGCAAATCCGACCCGCGCTCCGCAATCGGTGTCCAAGGCCCGACATTTTGCGGCTCGTCCTTAGGCTTATCTTGAAGCTGTTCGAGAACGATTTGCGGCAGGCTCGAAGGATCGACTGTATGGTGGAAAAGCCCGCCGCCATACTGGCTCAACCGTTTCATGATCCGTACATCGGCTTCCGTGCTAATCGCCACGGCTGAGACGGTGATCTTGGAATCGTTTTTCATCGAACTTACGAGATCAACCAATTCTCCCTGGCTGCCACGCGTCACGCCATCGCTCAAAAGGATAATGTGTTTGCGGGTGGCGTTGACTCGCTCAAGTTGGCGGCGAGCCTCCAGGAGGGCCGGAAGAAAGTAGGTTTGGCCACCCGGTTTGAGCCGGTCGATCTGCGTATCGACAACACCGCGCAACCGAGCCATGCTTTCCAAGTAAACCACGACAAACGGGCTGTCATCGAAACCCACGACACCTAACAAGTCGATATCGCGCAACTGGCGGGCAACGGCTTTGGCGGCTTCCTTGGCGTAGATAATGCGATTGTCATCGCGCATGCTCCCCGATTTATCGATGACCAAAACTACGGCGCGATTCTTTTCTTCGCGCTTGGGCGGCTCTTTAGGCTCAACCGGTAATATCCTTTCAATCGCCGTCTGGCGATAACTGGCGGGCGCGAAACTCGCGTCGGCGCCAAGCATAATAAAGCCATTGCCGGCCGCAGTGTGCCGTTCGACGGCGGCCAAGTAGCCGGCGGCGAATCTCTCTCGCTCGGCATTGTTGAAAATAACAACTTTGTATCCGGTCGGGGCGGGGGCATTCTCCGGCGACCTGACCATCACATCGAGACCCTGGCGTTTAAGCAGTTCTTCCAGGTGCCTGCCAGCGCCGCTGTGGCCGTTAATCAGCAGGACCTTCGCTTTGGAACGAACCGTCACCCAGGCCAACGCTCGGTTGTCGGCAGGATAGATGTCAAGCTTGGCCTCACGTGGATTAAAGCTTGCCTGGAATGACGTCAGCCCTCCCTCTGCCGGGGTTGTCTGATAGGAGAAAGACTGACTTCCCGGGCTGAGCCTAACCGGATCGGATTTAAAGGTTTGACCGTTGCGGGCCAACGACAATGTGCCTTCGATCGGCCGATCACTTTGATTTTCGATCACGACCCGCAGGTTCAGATTCTCCCCGCTATTGCCCTGAGTCGGCGCCAGGAGCTTGGTGAGAGCGACATTGCTAATTGCGGGCCGCCCTGTCGGCAGGACCGGATAAACTTTGATTCCGGCAGCTGCAACGGCCGGCAGCAAGCGCTCGACATTTCCTTCAGTTTCCCAACCGTCGCTGAATAGGTATAGGTTTCTCGGCGCCGAAGGCATTGCCAGCGCGGTTTTTAATACGTTTTCAAGGTTGGTTTTCTCCGGCTGAATGGACGACGACTTTGCCTGGTCTCCTTCAATTTGCTCGCTCCAATCGACAACCTCTTTGGCGTTTGCTCCGAATACCAGCACGTGATCGGTGCTTCTCGGCGGGCCGAGCGCCGCGCCGGCATCCTTCATCCACTTGCGCATCGAAACGGGAATGCTGGCGGAAACATCGAAAGCAAAAATGCGCTCTTCGGTGCGCGACTGCTCGCCGGTGGATTGCGGATCCGCAACGGTAAGGATTAGCAGCCCGAGTATTAACGTCCGCGCGACGAGCACCGGCAAGCGGCGATCACCCAAGCGGAACCAAAGAAGAGGCAGAGCCAGCAAAAGCCAGAGGAAAGCCGGATTCGCAAATTCGATATCCTTCAAGAAGGTTTGCATTAGCGGACCCCTGATGGACGCCCAAATCGGCGCATTCCAGCCAGGACCAGTCTCGACCCACGCGGGTAGAAAAACCATTCAACCACGAAAAGGAGCACGGATGCGAGCAGCAGATAGGGCCAAAACGAGAATAAAACCGAGCCGTTGGCACCAGTTGCCGTTTGACCGCGCAATTCGATGGGCGCCGAGACGCGAAGATCGGACTCGCCGGGGTCGTCCAAATTGCGCGCGAAAAGTTCACTTGCACCGAGCTGATTGTGCCGATAAATCCCCTGATGAAAAGTCCCCGTGAAGTAGCCTCTTCCACGCCGTAGCGCAATTTTTTCGCCTACAGGCGTGGCCAGGGTATCGCCGGTTTCGACCGAGTACAAAGGAATGGGCTCTCCGGTCGCTTGCCTGAGCGCGCCGCTGCCGTCAAAAAACCAATCGAGAAGATTGAGCGTGAAAATCGACATCGGCAGGTTATCGCGGCCCAAATAGGGCAAAGGATCAAAACCGAGTGTCAAAAAACGCCGTCCCAACTGTTCGACCGCAAACGCGAGTGGACCATTAGGGCTTTCAATAATGACTTGCCCCGCCGTTTGCGGCTTCAGGGGTCGCGCATAGGTGGGACGGAACAAACTAAAATTTACGTAACGTGTCAGTTCGTGAGGTTCGCGCCAGCTGGACACCTGCACATTCGACATCGGTGCCCCCAAGTCTACCAGGGAACTGCTTTCCGGCGGCAATATGAACAGCGCCGGATTGTCCGGCAATTGTTCGGGAGCTGAAAAATGAAAGATCTCCAAGCCGTAGCCGGTCCGGTTAGTGCTAGTGTACTCGCCCGGCGAGACCACATCCACGGTGAGGCCCTGAATTGATTTTAGGCTGGCAGCGGCTTGCGGCCGCGGCGTAACTGCTAAAACGCGCAAGTTGCGCGAACCCGGCGCGACGGCGAAGCGGCGGTTGTCGATTGGCAAGGCGTCGTGCAGGTCGATCTCTATTTCATAGCTCGGTCGTTCGGGAAAACCCTCAAATGTGGCCGTGGAAGTCTTTTCAGCTGCAACAATGAGATCGCGGCTGGCTAAGGTTGCCCCATCGGCTTTGAGGCTAATTTTGAATTTCTCGTCTTTATTGGAAAAATTGGAAACGACGGCACTTGCCTCCATGCGTGCATTGAGCAACGACGCGCGATGAACCTTAAAACCGGTTACCGCTACGTTGCCTTTCGATTGTCCCACCGAGATCACTCGCGTTGCTGCGGTTTGGCCGCCCGAAGGATGATCCGTGAAGAGGTAAACGCGCTGGTATTTTTGCTCGCTCGCCAGTTGGCTCAAGGTCTGGTCGTAATCGATGGACGGGTCGCCGAGATCGTAGGCGCCGATATTCTTAATTGCGCTCATCGCCTGCCCGGGAGTCAATGCGGTATTGTTGAATTTTGCCATTCTAGGTGTCGTCAGGTAGATATCGATCTGACCCGCCGGGCCAAGCTCGCCGATTGTGGAACCAAGCTTTTCCTTCGCCAGCGCAAGTCGCGTTTTGCCATCCTCCACGGCCTGCATGCTCGCCGAATTATCCAAGACAACGGCGATGTTCGTCGGGCGCACTGAAAAGACCGGCTCGCTAAGAGCGAGCATGAGCAACAACAGAAGCAACAGCTGAAGAAAAAAAATCGGCGGGAGGTTGATGCGCCCGAGCGGACGACCACTCGCCTGGGCGCCACCCTCAAGGAAGAGCAAAAGACTCGAAAACACCAGCCGGCGCGGCTTGCGCCGGACCAAATAAGGAATGAGCAGGAGCGGCAGCGCCAGCAGGCCGAATAGGGCTGAGGGATTTAGCAATTCCATGATTACTTAAACAGTCCAATGGCCGGCAGGGTGGCGAAAACGAAGTCGCCTAAATCGCGATCTGTAACGTAGAACGAGTAGTGAATGCCGCTCTGGTGACAAAAGCTGCGAATCTCGAGATTATGATGCGCTAATTTGTTTTGATATTCCCGCCGCGCGCCGGCGCCCCATTGTTGCTTGATCTCGTTGTGGCTTTCGCTATCGATCAAAGACACGCTACCGTTCGGAAACGGCGGATCGACTTCCGAGCGCGATAGCACTTGGATCGCGACAATGTCCAGATTGTAGGCGCGCAACAGATTCAGTCCCTGTTGATACGAGGCCGCCGGCATCAAAAAGTCCGAAATGAGAATGGCTTTTCCCGGCCGTCGCAGCCGCTTCAAATGCTCGCTCAGCGAAGAAGCCAGATCGAGCGACCCACCGGGGATGGCGGTCTCGGCGAATTCGATGCAATCTCGCATGCGCCGGCGCCCGCGATAAAACGGCGCAGCTTTGCCGCCGCCATCTTGCAACAAGTGGAGTTTGACATGATCTTGATTGGCCAAGATCACATAGGATAACGCCAGCGCCACGTGGCTTGCCGGCAAGAATTTTTCCGCGCGCGAGGGGAACGCCATGGACGCGCTGGCGTCGACAAATACGTAGGCAAAAAGATCGACTTCCTGACGAAAGACTTTAATAAACAGACGATCGCTACGCGCATAAATACCCCAATCGATATAACGCAGATCATCGCCGGGCGCGTAACGGCGGTAGTCGGCAAATTCCAAGCTGGTGCCGCGCCGCGGCGAAGAATAACCGCCGGTATTGCCGCCGAGAAATTCTTTTCTCGTGCGCAAGCGGAGGGCTTCCAGCTGGCTTAGAAATTCGGCGGTGAAAGGTGTTTGCGACATGTGGACCGTTACGAAGCGTAGGCGATGGGGTCACTGTGCCCCGCGTCTTTGAACCCTTTAAGCCTGAGTTGGCAGCTATCGCATCGACCGCACGCAAGGCCGCCCGCGGCCGGATCGTAGCAACTCCATGTCAAACCGTAGTCGAGCCCGAGCTTAATGCCGGTTTTGATGATTTTCGCTTTGGTCATTTTCAATAGCGGTGTGTGAATTTTCAATGGAGTTTTCCCTTCGACCCCGGACTTGGTCGCGAGATTCGCCATTGCTTCAAAAGCGTGGATATATTCCTCGCGGCAATCCGGATAGCCGCTATAGTCGAGTTGATTGGCACCGAAAAAAATATCCTCCGAGCCGATTCGCTCCGCCAGCGCCAAGCCAAATGAAAGAAAGATCGTGTTGCGCGCGGGCACATAGGTGGCGGGAATCCCGTGCGAGATTTCCGTCTCGCTTCGTCCCTTGGGAACCGCGATATCGTCTGTGAGCGCCGAACCACCGATCGCTCTGAGATCGAAACGGATGACTGTCTGGGTATTTGCCCGTAAAAATTCAGCAACCTTGCTTGCACTCTCGAGTTCACGCTCATGGCGTTGACCGTAGTGAAAGCTCAGCGCATGCAGCTCAAATCCGTCTTGTTTTGCGATTGCCGCGGCGGTGGCCGAGTCGATTCCGCCGCTGAGAAGAATCACCGCATTTTTGCGAGCCATAGCCTAGGAACGAGGCGCCTTGGTTCCTTCCATTGGGTAGTGCTTCTGGTACCAGCCGACGATTCCTTCGTCGAGGACTTTCATGTTGCGATAACCGTTTTCATGGAGAATGCCATAGGCCAAACTGGCCAGGTGATGGGGGCACGCTCAATAGAGCACAACCGGGCGGTCTCGCGGAATACTCTTGAGATAGTCTTTGAATTCCGCCAGAGGTGCGGAAAGCGCGCTCAAGATATGCACTTCGCGAAATTCTTCTGCGCTGCGCACATCTATGATGACCGGCTTGGTGCCACCTTTTAGTGTTTTTACAAGCTCATCGATTGAAATGAATTCCGGCTTGATATCCGCCGGGAGCGTTTGTTGCGCAAACTCCGGATATTTCGAGGGATCTGCGTACCCTGGAACCGGCAAAAAGAAGTGGAAGACCCCCAAGCTCAAGACGGCCATGAAAAGATTTCGTCGCCACCGGCAAGATGTCACGGTTTGCCTCCTCCTTTGTATTCAAACTTAGTCAACTGCGCGAGCGTATCCAATGGTTGGACGCCTGTATAGCGCTGTCCGTTAATGATCCAGGTCGGATAACTTTGAATACTTTTATCCTTGCACACTTGAGCCTGTGGCGCATTGGGGCCGCCCGGGCTGCACTCCACATAGGGGATGCGCTTGACGGAGCTACCGAACAAGTCCTTTTGAGCATTGCAGTGGGGGCACCACGAGGCGCCGTAAAATTTTGCATCGCTCTTGGATAAATGCTCGGCTAATCCGCGAATCCAAGGGTCCTCGGGGCCCGGCGCGTTGCCGACGTATCCCGCATAGTAGAGATGGAGGGCAACAATCGCCACAGCGGCGGCGCCAATGCTCTTCGCAGCGAAGGGGCCCCACGAGAACCGTGCCAAATTTTTTGGCCGCCGCAGTGTGGTCAAAACAAAAATGGTCGACATCAGGCCAAGGGAGGTCAAACAGTAAGGGCAGGTGGCCTGCAACTCCAAGAGAGAGACCGCCGTTAGGTACACGCTGTAGAGCAAACCAAAGAGCGAGATCACCCAAGCCCAGCGCCATTGATTGGCGGCGTCGCGATTCCACGCCACGGCGGCGAGGAGCCCGTACGTCAGCAATCCCCAGAACGATGTCGGCATGCCGAAGAGCGTCGACCAACGGCTATTCAACACGACATCGCAGCCGGCGCCTTCGGTGCAAAATGCAACGTCCTTTCCTAGCCAAACAGAGAAAGTAAGATATCCGGATAGAGCCATGCCCAGGACGGCGAGGATGAACAGCGGCCAATTGGGCTCACTAGGCTCGGTCGCGCCAGCGACCGGTGGCTTGCCTTTTTTGCTTCTCTCGTTTGCCATCGGTTACCCTTTCACCAAAGTCTCGATGTCGTTCTTGAGCCGGACAAAAGCTTCCAATTCGCGGCTATCATAATAGCCGCGAATACGCGCTTCCTTGTCGACCAACACAAAGCGTGGACTATGGGGAATCATGCCGCCTGGCTCAGCGTCAACCGGCGCGGCCGCCACTGCCAGATGAAAGCCTTGCTGGATTAATCGCATGATCCGGTCCCGTTGACCGGTCAAAAAATACCAGCGTGTTGCGTCCGCTTGATGCTTGTCGGCGTATTGGGTGAGCACCTGCGGCGTATCACGCTCCGGATCGACCGAAAATGAAACGAGCTGAACATTCGGTTTGTCGAAATATTCCTGTTGCAACTTGGCCATCATGGCGGTCTGCAGCGGACAGGTGTCCGTGCAAGTCGTATAAATGAAATCGGCAATCCAAATTTTACCGCGCAGTTGAGCGAGGCCTACCGTGCTGCCGTTTCTTTCGGTCAATGAAAAATCCGGCACAGATCCGTACTGATTCAATCCGTCGGGCGAATCGACGGCGTCACCACCGAACTGCGCGCTCGGTGCCAGCCTGAGCCAGAGCGCGGTGCCCAGAACTATACCTAAACCAACTACGCCAAGCCCGAGCAACAAGAACTTAGTTTTTGATGCATTCATTTGTGAAATGTATAAAGCAGAAGGATTCTAACGGGAAAATTAGCGTTTGTGTAGAGAGCCATGACATACCCCC
>CAMLCX010000006.1 GCA_946478635.1 uncultured Pseudomonadota bacterium | reverse complement strand
TACACTCTTTCCCTACACGACGCTCTTCCGATCTAGGTGACCGATCGGATCGCCGACGAAATGTTGCGCGATCTGGGCTCTGAGACGGTAACCGATGAGCAGGGTCGCGAAATCTCCGTGCCGAGCTTTAATCCTATTTTTATGATGGCCGACTCCGGCGCGCGCGGGAGCGCACAGCAGATTCGCCAGCTCGCCGGCATGCGCGGTCTCATGGCCAAGCCCTCGGGCGAAATCATCGAGACGCCGATCACGGCGAATTTCCGCGAAGGTCTCACGGTGTTGCAGTATTTTATTTCGACGCACGGTGCACGCAAGGGCCTGGCGGACACCGCGTTGAAGACCGCGAATTCCGGTTATCTGACGCGTCGCCTTGTCGACGTTGCGCAGGATGCGGTCATCGGTGAAGAAGATTGCGGCACTATGGACGGCATCGAGATGACGCCGCTTATGGAAGGCGGAGAAATCATTGAGCCGCTGGGGGATCGTGTGCTCGGACGTGTTGCGTTGGAAGAGATTCGCGATCCGTTTACCGGCGATGTCATTGTCAAAGCCAACCAGGAAATCAACGAAGAATTGGTGCAGCGCATAGAAGACGCTGGTCTGGAACGGATCAAGATCCGCTCGGTGCTGACCTGCGCTTCTCGACGCGGCGTGTGTATTATGTGCTACGGCCGCGACTTGGGACGCGGGCATATGATCAATTTGGGTGAGGCGGTGGGCGTGATTGCGGCGCAATCCATCGGCGAACCCGGCACGCAGTTGACCATGCGAACCTTCCACATCGGTGGCACGGCGAGCCGCCGCGCGGAGCAAACAACGCTGGAATCGCGCAACGACGGTTTTCTCAAATTCATCAACCTGAGCACCGTCGCGAATAAGGACGGGGATCTTGTCGTGATGAATCGCAACGGTGAAATCGCCATCGTCGACTATCCGGAAGGCGAAAAAGGCCGCGAGCGCGAGCGCGAACGCTATCCGGTGGTTTACGGCGCCAAGTTCAAGAAAAAAGATGCGGCACCGATTAAGGCGGGAGAGCTGTTGGCCGAATGGGACCCTTACACGATTCCAATTCTGACCGAGGTGAGCGGCGTCGTCAAATTTGGCGATATGATCGAGTCGGTGACAATGGAAGAAAAGGTAGACGAACGCACGGGTCTATCGACCAAGGTCATCACGGATTCGAAAGATATTGATAAGCGGCCGCGCATTTCAATTAAAGATGTCGAAGGCCAAACCGCCCGGCTCACGGGCACCGCCGAGGCGCGATATCTTCTACCGGTGGGCGCTCATATCAACGTCCAGGAAGGACAGACGGTTTTCGCCGGCGATGCGCTCGCAAAGATCCCGCGGGAAACCACCAAGACCAAGGATATTACCGGAGGTCTGCCTCGTGTGGCCGAGTTGTTCGAAGCGCGCAAGCCGAAAGAGTTTGCGGTCATTTCCGAGATCGACGGAACGGTGTCTTTTGGTAAGGACACCAAGGGTAAACGCAAAGTGGTCGTTACTCCTGAAGTGGGTGAGTCGCGCGAGTATCTGATCCCCAAGGGCAAGCATATTAGCGTGCACGACGGAGACCGCATTCGAGCCGGTGAAGCGCTGATGGATGGTTCGTCCAATCCGCACGATATTTTGAACATCTTGGGGGAGAAGGCCCTTGCAAAGTATCTGGTCGATGAGGTCCAAGAAATCTATCGACTGCAGGGCGTGCGCATCAACGACAAGCACATCGAGGTGATCGTGCGTCAGATGTTGCGGCGAGTGCGCATCAAGGAGGTTGGTGATAGCGAGTTCCTGCTCGGCGATCAGGTCGAGAAATGGCGCTTCGATGAAGAGAACCAACGCGTGCTCGGCGATCGCGGCAAACCCGCGGTGGCAGAACCGTTGTTGCTCGGTATCACCAAGGCGTCCCTTTCGACGGAGAGCTTTATTTCCGCGGCTTCTTTCCAGGAAACCACGAAGGTCCTTACAGAGGCGGCGATTCAGGGTAAGGTCGATTTGCTCTGTGGCTTAAAAGAGAACGTCATTATGGGCCGCTTGATTCCGGCGGGCACGGGTGTGACCAAGTATACCAAAGCGGACATTGAGACCGACGAGCCGGAGGGGCCAAGCAGCGGAATTGCCGAAGCTGCGGGAGCATAGCGCTTTGACTTCGGTGAAATATTTTGTTACTAACAGGATTTCTCTGGGAGTTCAAACACTAGCTCCCGAAATCCAACAGCGAACGAGAGAATATGCCGACGATTAGTCAATTAGTACGCGAAAGTCGCGAGAAACAACGCCGTAAGAATACGGCGCCGGCGCTTCAGGGTTGTCCGCAAAAGCGCGGCGTGTGCACGCGTGTTTACACGTCCACCCCGAAGAAGCCCAATTCGGCGTTGCGAAAAGTCGCGCGCGTGCGGCTGACCAACGGTATTGAGGTGACCTCATATATCCCCGGCGTTGGGCACAATTTGCAGGAGCATTCGGTGGTGTTGATTCGCGGCGGCCGCGTCAAAGACCTACCGGGCGTGCGCTATCACATCGTTCGTGGAACACTCGATTCTATCGGCGTTCAAGAGAGGCGTCAGGGCCGATCCAAATACGGCGCCAAGAGACCGAAGTAGGGAATTATGCCGCGCAAAGGTGAAGTAAAAAAGCGTGAAATATTGCCGGACCCAAAGTACGGGGACAAAGTCGTGGCGAGGTTCGTCAACACGATCATGAATCAAGGTAAAAAGAGCGTCGCGGAGTCGATCTTCTATCGCTCCTTGGACATCGTAACAGCGAAAACGAAAGAGGACTCTTTAGGCGTCTTTAAGCGTGCTATTGAAAACACGCGCCCGACGGTTGAAGTGCGTTCCCGCCGTGTGGGCGGCGCGACCTACCAGGTCCCCGTGGAAGTTCGTCCGCAGCGCCGGGTTTCCCTTAGCATGCGCTGGATCATCGACGCGGCGCGCGAGCGAGCTGAAAAGTCGATGGAAGAAAAATTAGCGGCCGAGCTCATTGATGCCGCAAACAATCGCGGGACGGCAATTAAAAAGAAGGAAGACACGCACCGAATGGCGGAGGCTAATCGAGCTTTCGCGCATTATCGCTGGTAACGTTTCGTAAATTTATGCCGGTTAAAGGAGGCGGTTGAACCGCCTCCTTTTTTTCCGGGTCGTGAAAAATGGCAAGAACAGTTCCATTAGAGAAGACCCGCAACATTGGGATTATGGCGCATATTGATGCGGGCAAAACTACGACCACGGAGCGCATCCTTTATTATACCGGGATCAACTACAAACTCGGTGAGGTGCATGAAGGCACCGCGACTATGGACTGGATGGTCCAGGAACAAGAACGCGGTATTACGATTACCTCGGCGGCGACAACCTGTTTCTGGCGCGATCATCGGGTCAACATCATCGATACGCCGGGTCATGTCGATTTCACCATAGAAGTCGAACGCTCGCTGCGGGTCCTTGATGGCGCGGTGGCGGTTTTTTGCTCGGTAGGCGGCGTCGAACCGCAAACCGAAACCGTCTGGCGGCAAGCGGATAAATATGGGGTGCCGCGCCTCGCGTTCGTCAACAAAATGGATCGGTTGGGCGCCGACTTTTTTCGCGTGGTCAAGATGATTGAAGAGCGGCTCGGGGCGCGACCGGTCGTTTTGCAGATTCCTATCGGCGCGGAAGACAAGTTTATCGGTATCGTTGATCTTGTGACGATGAAGGCGGCCGTGTGGGAAGAGGATAGTCTCGGGGCAAAGTTTCACGAAGAAACGATCCCGGCTGGTCTCAAGGCGCAAGCGGACGAATATCGTGAAAAGCTGGTCGAGGCGGCTGCCGACTCTGACGAAGGCATTATGGAAAAGTATCTTGAAGGGAAGGAGGTTTCCGAGGCGGAGTTGCGGAAAGCGATTCGCCGAGGAACCCTATCGCTCAAGATTGTGCCGGTGGTTTGCGGCTCGGCATTTCGTAACAAGGGCGTGCAACCGATGCTGGATGCCGTTGTTGAATACTTGCCCTCGCCGCTCGACATTCCTCCGGTAAAAGGAGTCGAGCCGGGTACGACAACGCCCGCCGAGCGGCCGGCTGATGATGACGCGCCGTTTTCTGCTCTGGCGTTTAAAATAATGACCGACCCGTTTGTCGGCACGCTGACCTTTTTCCGCGTTTATTCCGGATCGATCACTTCGGGCTCCGCCATTTATAACTCAACTCGCAGCAAGCGCGAGCGCATTGGTCGCTTGCTGAAGATGCACGCGAATAAACGAGAAGAGATCAAGGAAGTTTATGCGGGTGACATCGCCGCGGCCGTGGGTCTCAAGACCGCCACGACCGGCGACACGCTGTGTGACGAGGACGAATCGATCGTTTTGGAATCAATTGATTTTCCGGATCCGGTCATCTCCATTGCAATCGAGCCCAAGAGCAAGGCGGACCAAGAAAAGCTCGGTTTATCGCTGCAAAAGCTCGCCACTGAAGACCCCTCTTTCAAAGTTCGCACCGATGAGGAAACCGGACAAACGATCATTTCCGGAATGGGCGAATTGCATTTGGAAATCATCGTTGACCGATTGCTGCGTGAATTCAACGTTGGCGCCAATGTCGGTAGACCGCAAGTCGCCTACAAAGAGACCGTGCGCAAGAGCGTCGAGCAGCAGGGCAGGTTTGTGCGCCAGACCGGTGGCCGCGGTCAATACGGCGATGTCTGGATAAAACTGGAACCGCAGCAACCTGGCGGCGGATTCGAGTTTGTCGATGCGGTTAGGGGTGGCTCGATTCCCCGCGAATATATACCGGCCGTGGAAAAGGGGATCAGGGAAGCGACGGACAACGGTGCGCTCGCCGGCTATCCTGTTGTGGATGTGAAAGTGACGTTGTTCGACGGCAGTTACCATGACGTCGATTCATCTGAAATTGCTTTCAAGATTGCCGGGTCGATGGCCTTCAAAGCCGCCGCACGCAAGGCAAGCCCGGTTCTGCTCGAACCGATCATGTCAGTGGAGGTGGTGGTACCGGAGGACTTTATGGGCGATGTGATCGGTGATATTAGTTCGCGCCGCGGCAAGGTCTTGGGCATGGACACCCGGCCGGCGGCGCAGGCGATCGATGCCCGCGTCCCGCTGGCGCAAATGTTTGGTTATGCCACCGACCTGCGTTCGATGACCCAAGGGCGCGCCACTTATACGATGCAATTTTCTCACTATGAACCGGTTCCGGCCGCGGTTGCCGAAGGAATTATCGCCAAGTTTGATGGCAAGTCGGATGAAGCTGTATGAACGAAAAGATTAGGATTCGGCTAAAGGCTTATGACCACCGCGTGCTCGATCAGTCGGTGGGCGAGATCGTTGAGACGGTAAGACGCACGGGCGGCCGCGTCGCGGGCCCCATACCGCTTCCGACCCGGATCGAAAGATTTACGGTCAACCGCTCGCCGCACGTGGATAAAAAATCGCGGGATCAATACGAGATTCGCACACACAAGCGGCTGCTCGATATTCTCGAGCCGACGCAACAAACCATCGACGCTTTGGGCAAGCTCGACATCGCCGCCGGCGTCGACGTCGAAATCAAACTGCAGTGATGCGAGGGCACCTGGCCGTGCGCGATCTGGAATGCGAGTTATGACAGGACTGATTGGAAGAAAAGTCGGCATGATGCAATTCTACAATGCCGAAGGGAATGTAATTCCGGTGACGGTGGTGGAGACCGGCCCCTGTGTCGTGGTGCAAAAGAAGCAAGCCGCGACGGACGGTTACGATGCGCTCCAGGTCGGCTTCGGTAGCAAAAAAGCGCAGCGCGTCAATAAGGCGGGGCAAGGGCACATGGCGAAAGCCGGCAAGGGAGCGTTCGCGGTGCTTAAGGAATTTCGCGTCGAGGATGTCTCGCAATATGAGGTGGGCCAAGAAATCAAAGCCGGCGATCTTTTTAAGGTAGGCGATCGCATCGACGTATCCGGCATTTCCAAGGGCCATGGCTTTTCCGGCGTTATCAAGCGCTGGTCTTTCGCCGGTTTTCCCGGCTCCCACGGCACGCATGAATATTTTCGCCATGGCGGCTCGATTGGAAACCGTTCTTATCCCGGCCGTGTGCGCAAGGGGAAGAAAATGGCGGGCCACTGGGGCAATGAAAAAGTCTCGACTCAGAACCTCGAGGTGGTGGAGATTCGGGCCGAAGAAAATCTGCTGTTGGTGCGCGGTGCGGTTCCGGGCGCCAAACGCAGCGTCGTGATCCTACGGCCGGCAATAAAAGGGTGATAGGCACCATGGAAGTTCACGTTATTCAGCCACAGCTCAACGAAGAGATATTCGGCGCCAAGACACGCGCGCACTTGCTGCATCAAACGGTTGTCATGCAGCTCGCCAACCGGCGGGCAGGCAGCGCGGCGACCAAGTCCAAGGGATGGGTGCGAGGTGGTGGCAAGAAGCCGTGGCGGCAAAAGGGCACAGGCCGGGCTCGCGCAGGCAGCATTCGCTCGCCCATTTGGGTGGGCGGCGGAACGACCTTCGGTCCCGTGCCGCGCGACTATTCCTATCGCTTGCCGCGCACAGCGCGGCGCGAAGCGTTGCTCTCGGCGCTCAGCCTGAAGAACCGCGACGGCAAGATTATCGTGGTCGATAAATTCGAGCTCGAAGAAGCCAAGACAAAGCTCATGGTCCGGGCGTTGGCCGAGCTCAAAGTCGAGAGCGCGGTGATTGTGATCTCGCAATCCGATGCGAAAATCGAACGCTCGGCGCGGAATCTTTCCAAGATTAAGGTGCTCCGCGTCGAAGGTGTTAATGTCTACGATCTGTTGCGGTACGACCATCTGATTTTGACGCAGGAGGCGCTTCGACGCCTGGAAGAAAGGCTGGCCGCATGAAGAGCCCGCATGAAATCATCAGGGCGCCGCTGATCTCCGAAAAGGGCACGCTGCTGACCGAGAGC
The DNA here is from genome assembly GCA_946478635.1 of uncultured Pseudomonadota bacterium. The sequence goes on along the minus strand of CAMLCX010000006.1, from coordinate 23,967 downwards.
GCGAACCAGGTTCTCTTCAAGGTTAGGCCCGATGCCAACAAGATCGAAGTGAAACACGCCGTGGAGACGCTGTTTAAGGTCAAGGTTGAGCAAGTGCGTATCGCACGCTATTTGGGCAAGGTGCGCCGCGTCGGCAGAAGCATGGGTCGGCGCTCGGATTGGAAAAAAGCCTACGTGACGCTTAAGGAAGGCGATAAAATCGATTTTTTCGGCGGAGCTTAGAAACACTAAGGTAACCATCGTCAATGGCAATTAAAACATATCGACCGACTTCCGCCGGCATGCGTTTTCGCACCGGGCTCGGTTTCGAGGAAGTGACCAAGGCGCGCCCCGAAAAGGGCTTGCGCGAGCGGCTCAATAAAAGCGGCGGGCGAAATAATACCGGCCGTATTACCGCAGACCATCGCGGCGGCGGACATAAACGTCTGTATCGGCAGATTGATTTCAAGCGCGCCAAACGCAATGTGCCGGCCAAAGTCGAAGCGATCGAATACGATCCGAACCGTTCGGCGCGCATCGCATTACTCTGCTACGCCGACGGCGAGCGGCGCTATATCCTCGCGCCTGAACGTCTTCAGGTGGGCGCAACGGTGATTGCCGGCGAAGATAAAGTGGATATTCAACCGGGGAATTCCTTGCCTTTGAAGTTCATCCCCGTCGGTACCGTGGTGCACAACGTCGAGCTTAAGATCGGCAAGGGTGGGCAGCTGGTTCGGAGCGCCGGCTTGGGCGCTCAACTCATGGCGAAGGAAGGCACCTACGCGCTCATAAAACTCCCCTCCGGCGAGTTGCGCTATGTTCTGGCTGACTGTCGCGCGACGGTAGGACAAGTCGGTAATGCCGACCAGGAAAATATTTCCTGGGGCAAGGCGGGCAGAGTGCGCTGGCTGGGCTTTCGGCCGACGACGCGCGGGATCGCCAAGAACCCGGTCGACCATCCGCATGGTGGTGGCGAGGGCCGGTCAAAGGGCAACCATCCGATGACGCCGTGGGGTAAGCCGACCAAAGGCTACAAGACTCGAAAAAATCAAAGCACTGACAAGTATATCGTGCAGCGGAGAAAAGGTAGATAGCCATGGCGCGTTCGGTAAAAAAAGGTCCCTTTGTCGACCAGCATCTGGTTAAAAAAATTGCCGCAATGAACGAGTCGCGCCAGCGCCAAGTCGTTCGCACATGGTCGCGACGCTCGACCGTCACTCCCGAAATGGTGGGTCACACCATCGGCGTTCACAACGGCCGAAAATTTATTCCGGTGTTCGTCAGCGAAAACATGGTTGGCCACAAGCTCGGGGAGTTTTCTCCGACACGGACCTTCTTTGCTCATTCGGGCGATCGCAAGGCCGAGGCCAAGGAGACTACGGGTGCGCCCTCGGCAGCGCCGCGTCCTGCAACAGCGGCTCCCGCGGCTCCCGCGGCGAAACCTTAGCCGTCCGACAGGTTGGTATTTGACGGAGCGAGAATTATTGAACTAGGTTGACGAGAATATGGAAACACGGGCGGTCACTAAATTTATTCGAGTATCGCCGCGAAAAGTCAGGCTGGTTGTCGACCAGATTCGCGGTAAGGGCGTGGAAGAGGCTTTGAACATTCTCAAGTTCATACCCAAGCGCTCCGCCGGCATCGTTGCCAAGACCGTGCGCACGGCGGTGGCGAATGCTGAAAATACGCAGAGCGTTGACGTCGATCGCCTGTTCGTCAAGCAAGCCAAGGTGGATGAGGCCGGTATGTGGAAACGGTTTACCTCGCGTGCTCAGGGCCGCGCAACGCGCGTGCGCAAGCGACTCAGTCACGTTACGATCATTCTCGATGAAACGCAGGAGAGGAGTTAAGGCCTGATGGGTCAAAAGACGCACCCGAAACTTTTTCGTCTGGGCGTGATCGAGTCGTGGGACTCGAAGTGGTTCGCGCGCCATGATTATCCCAAGTTGTTGCATGAAGATTTTCGGGTGACCAAATTTTTAAAGAGCCGGCTTTATCACGCTGGCATCTCCCGCATTGAGATTGAGCGCGCCGCCAACAAGGCAAAGATCAATATCCACACGGCGCGTCCGGGCATTGTCATCGGTAAAAAGGGCGCGGAGATCGAAAAGCTCAAGGAAGAAATTACCAAGCTCACCAAGCGGGAAACTTACATCAATATTCACGAAGTCAGAAGGCCGGACCTTGATGGGCAGCTCGCCGCGGAGAACGTTGCGCTCCAATTGGAACGCCGCGTAGCCTTTCGCCGCGCCATGAAAGAAAGCGTTTCGCGCGCCATGCGCATGGGCGCGCAGGGCGTGAGAATTCAGTCCGCGGGGCGTTTGGGCGGATCCGAAATCGCCCGCACGGAGTGGTATCGCGAGGGTCGCGTGCCCCTGCACACATTGCGGGCCGACATCAGTTATGGGTTTGCCGAGGCGAAAACCACCTACGGTATTATCGGTGTGAAGGTTTGGATCTTCAGAGGCGAAGTTTTGACCGAGGAAGAATCGCAGCAAAAAGCGATGTTGGGCGGGTGATTTGAGGTTTAACGCGCGGTGATTTTACAAAAAGACTGAAAGAACATGCTCGAACCAAAAAAAGTCAAATATCGAAAACTGCAGAAGGGACGCCGTCGGGGCACGGCCCATCGCGGTTCGACTCTCGCGTTCGGAGATTTCGGTCTCAAGGCGATTGGCCGCGGCTGGATGGGCGCGCGCGAGATCGAGGCGGCGCGCGTCGCATTGACCCGTTATCTAAAGCGGGGCGGCAAGGTTTGGATTCGGATTTTTCCGGACAAGCCGTTGACCAAAAAGCCACTCGAGACGCGCATGGGAAAGGGCAAAGGCGCTCCCGAAATGTGGGTTGCCGTAATCCAGCCCGGAAGGATTCTTTTCGAGATGGAAGGTGTGGAGGGGCCGCTGGCCAAGGAGGCATTCCGTCTGGCGGCGCATAAGCTTTCAATCCCGACGATCACCGTGGAGCGGAGAGGGCGTGTGCATGGAAGCTAAGGAACTGCGCGAGATGAGCGCCCAGGACTTGAATCAGAAGCGAGTGTCGTTACACGAGGAGATCGGTCACTTGAAGCTCCAGCGCGCCACCAACCGTCTGGAAAACCCGATGAAGCTTAGAGCAACCAAGCGCGACCTCGCGCGCGTTGAAACGATACTGCGGGAGCGATCTCGGGGTCAGAAGGGTTGAGTATGGATAGTCGTGGCTTAAGGAAAGAACGGACCGGATTGGTGGTCAGCGCCCGCATGCAGAAAACCGTAGTGGTTTCTGTCGAGCGTACGGTAATGCATCCAAGATACAAAAAGATTCTGCGCCGCCGCACCAAGGTGAAAGCGCACGATGAGCGAAGCGAATGTCATGTCGGCGATCGTGTGCTCATCGTCGAATGCCGGCCGCTCAGCCGCGACAAGCGCTGGCGCGTCAGCAAGGTCCTCGAGCGTGCTCAGACAATTGCAGGAGAAACACAAGATGCCGGCGCCTGAAGTGCGATTCGGCGGTGTGCTTGAGGTTGGCTCATGATTCAGATGCGAACAACGTTGGATGTAGCGGACAATTCCGGCGCGCGCCGGGTCCAGTGCATCAAAGTACTCGGCGGCAGCAAACGGAAATATGCGTCGATCGGCGATATCATTGTGGTTTCGGTCAAAGAAGCGATTCCCAACGCCAAGGTCAAAAAGGGCGACGTGATGAAGGCCGTGGTCGTGCGCACGGCCAAGGAATTGGGCCGGCCGGACGGCAGCTATATTCGCTTCGATAATAATTCGGCGGTGCTGATCGACAATCAGAAAGAGCCGATCGGGACCCGTATCTTTGGTCCCGTCGCGCGCGAGCTTCGCGCCAAGAAGTTCATGAAAATTATTTCGCTCGCGCCGGAAGTTCTGTAACCTGGATCGAGAGGGCGTTCGTGGAAATTCGTAAAAATGACAGCGTTATGGTGATTGCGGGCAAGGAGCGGGGCAAGACCGGCAAGGTTTTGAGGATTTTAAAGGACAAGGACGCTGTCGTCGTCGAGAGATTGAACATCGTCAAGCGGCATACCAAGCCGCGCGGCCCGCAGCAGACCGGCGGTATCGTGGAAAAGGAAGCGGCGATTCATGCCTCCAATGTCATGATCATGTGCGACAAATGCAATGCGCCGGCACGGATAGGGCACAAAATCCTGACGGATGGCAAGAAGATTCGTATTTGCCGCAATTGCAAGGAAGCGTTGGATTAGTAGGACGAGTGATGGCACGTTTGAAAACAAAATATCAGAGCGATGTGGTTCCCGCCATGATGAAAGAGTTCGGCTACAAGAACTCCATGCAGGTGCCACGCCTGGAAAAGATCACCTTGAATGTCGGCGTGGGAGAGGCGACGCAGAATGCCAAGGCGGTGGATTCAGCGGTGGCCGAGATTACCGCGATCACGGGGCAAAAGCCGGTCGTTACCAAAGCGAAAAAGGCAATTGCTAATTTCAAGCTGCGTGAGGGCGTGCCCATCGGCTGTATGGTGACGATGCGGCGCGAGCGCATGTATGAATTTCTTGATCGGTTGATCCATGTGGCGCTGCCCCGGGTACGCGATTTCAAGGGCGTGTCAAACCGCGCTTTCGACGGCCGGGGCAACTATTCCCTGGGTCTGCGCGAACAGATTATTTTTCCAGAGATTCATGCGGATCGGGTCGAAAAGACGCGCGGGATGACAATTACCATTACCACTACGGCGAAAACGGATCAGGAAGGTTTGGCGCTGCTGCGCCTGATGGGCATGCCGTTTTCGAGTTAGCGGATCGGGGGGAGAATCCATTGGCAAAGAAGTGTCTACGGATTAAGGCGGAAATGCCGAACAAGTTTAAAGTGAGGGAATATAACCGCTGCCCGCTTTGCGGCCGGTCGCGAGCGTTTTATCGGCGCTTTCGCATGTGCCGTCTTTGCCTGCGTGATCACGCGCGCAAAGGGCACATTCCGGGATTGGTCAAGGCGAGCTGGTAAGGGGCTGAGAAACTCATGGGAATGACAGATCCAATCGCGGACATGTTAACGAGAATTCGAAATGCCTCCCGGGCGCGTCATCAAAGAGTGTCTATGCCCTGGTCGCGCATCAAGGAAAACATCCTTAAGATTCTGATAGAAGAAGGATATTTAAAAGATCAAAAAAAGGTCAAAGCTGCGGTCGGAGGCGGCGACGAAATTATCGTCCAGCTCAAATTTGACCGCGAGAACCGGCCCATAATCGCCGGAATGAAGCGGGTCAGCACCCCCGGCCGCCGGGTCTATGTCGGAGCCAGCAATGTAACGCCCATTCGCAAAGGTTTGGGAATTCATATTTTATCGACGCCGAAAGGTATTCTCGTCGACCGGGCGGCGCAGCGTGCGAAGGTCGGCGGCGAACTTATTTGTACCATCTGGTAAGATCATTCGAGGTGTCATTTGTCGCGCATCGGAAAATTACCGATAACCATTCCGGCAGGCGTTAAAGTCGCCATTGATGCCAACGCTCTGCGCGTGGAGGGACCCAAGGGAAAGCTGCAAGCCGAGCTGCCCGCCGGAGTTCATGTCAAGGTCGAGGGTAATGTGGTGCGTGTCGAGCGCGAGAATGAAGTTCGCAAGGTTCGCGCGCTCCATGGTCTTACCCGCAAGCTTATTGCCAACATGACCCTAGGGGTGAGTCAAGGTTTTACCCGAGTGTTGGATATCAATGGCGTCGGTTACCGGGCCGAGGTGAAGGGTCAACAGATCCACATGACTTTGGGTTACTCCCATCCGGTGGTTTTTTCGTTGCCGGCTGGAGTCTCGGCCGCGGTGGAACGCCAGGTGATTATCACTCTTAGCTCCGCCGATCGCCAAGTGCTCGGCGAGACAGCGGCGAAGATTCGCGATCTCCGGCCCCCCGAGCCTTACAAGGGCAAAGGGATCAAGTATCGCGAGGAAGTGATCAAGCGCAAAGCCGGTAAGGCGGTCGGCTCGGCGGCCGGAAAGTAGAATTTGAGGGCAGCAGATGGCAAACAAACGGGAAGTTAACGCACGGCTGCGGCGAAAGGTGCGGGTGCGCAAGAAGGTTATCGGCACGGACAGCCGCCCGAGGATTTGCGTCTTTCGCAGCAACAAGCATATTTACGCGCAGGTCGTTTCCGATCATCAAGGGAAGACCCTTGCGGCCGTATCGACCCTTTCGGAGCAATTGGCGGACGTCACCAAAAACAGCAAAGGCGTCGAGCTCGCGAAGCTTGTCGGGCTTGCGTTGGCTAAGGTGTGCCAGGAAAAGAATATTGTGAATGTGGTTTTTGATCGCAATGGTTTCATCTATCACGGGCGCGTCAAAGCTGTGGCGGATGGCGCTCGCGAAGGTGGATTAAAGTTTTGACAGAGAATCGAACACGAGGTGCCTTTGGAACGGATTGATCCGCAGGGATTGGAACTCAAGGAAAAAGTGGTGCACATTAGCCGCGTCGCCAAAGTTGTCAAGGGCGGCCGGCGGTTCAGCTTCAGCGCGCTCGTTGTGGTCGGAGACAACCGTTCGCTGGTCGGCTACGGCATGGGCAAAGCGAACGAAGTGCCGGAAGCGATCCGCAAGGGCCTCGAGCAGGCAAAAAAGAGTTTGATCCGCGTGCCGGTGATGGATGGCACGATTCCCTTTGAAGTCACCGGCCGTTTCGGCGCCGGCTACGTCATCCTTAAACCGGCTTCGGACGGCACCGGAGTGATCGCAGGCGGCGGTGTTCGGGCGGTCGTGGAGGCTTCCGGCATTCAAAACGTATTGACCAAATGCCTTGGCTCCAACAACCCGCATAACATGGTGAAGGCGACGATCGCGGCGCTGCGCGATCTGCGAGCTCCCGAAGACATCGCCGATCGGCGCGGCAAGGTACTGGCGGAGATTCGATAATCATGAAACTCGATGATTTAAAGCCGGCAGCAGGCTCAAACAGGAAAAGAAAACGCGTCGGCCGAGGCGACGGCTCGGGGCATGGTAAAACTTCCGGTCGTGGCCACAAAGGCCAGGGCGCGCGCTCCGGCGGCAACACGAAGCCCGGATTTGAAGGCGGGCAGATGCCACTCCAGCGGCGTTTGCCAAAACGCGGTTTTCACAATCCATTTCGAATTGAAATGTCTGTAGTCAATCTTGGCCAACTGGAAACTTTTGCAGTCGGCACGGAAGTAACACCGGAAACGCTCATCGAGCACGGCTATGTCAGCGGCAAGAACCGGCGCGTCAAGGTTCTTGGCGACGGTGCGCTGAGCAAGGCTTTGACGATCAAGGCGCATGGCTTTTCCGCCAAGGCGAAAGAAAAGATCGAAGCCGCCGGCGGCAAAGCGGAGTTGATTGCGATTCATGCTTAGTGGCTTTCAAAACGCCTCGCGCGTTCCGGAATTGCGCCGCCGCGTGCTCTTCACGCTGGCGATGGTCGCGGTGTATCGCTTGGGCGTGCACGTGCCGACACCGGGCATCGATCGCCAAGCGATGGCGGCGTTCTTCGATCAACAGCAGAATACGCTCTTCGGTTTTCTCAATTTATTTTCCGGCGGAGCGCTGGAGCAGTTCTCGGTTTTCTCTTTGGGCATCATGCCCTACATCAGCGCCTCGATCATCTTGCAGCTTTTGACGGTCGTGTTTCCCTACCTGGAACGACTTTCCAAGGAGGGCGAGGCCGGCCGGCGCAAGATCACCCAATATACGCGCTACGGCACGGTGGTCCTGTCAATCGTCCAGGGAATCATGATCAGCGTTGGTCTCGAAGGCACGCAAGGGCCCGGCGGCCAGGGTCTGGTTCTGAATCCCGGTTGGGGGTTCCGGTTGATGACCGTAATCACCCTGACTTCGGGAACCGCATTCATCATGTGGTTGGGCGAGCAGATCACCGAACGCGGCATCGGCAACGGCATCTCGTTGATTATTTTTGCCGGGATCGTCGCCCGCCTGCCTTCGGCCATCACCACGACGCTACAATTCATGCGTGAAGGCGAACTGGGTCCTTTGGTCGCTTTGTTGATCTTGGTTCTGAGTGTCTTGGTTGTGGGCGCGATTATCTTTGTCGAGCGCGGCCAACGCCGCATCCCGGTGCAGTATGCCAAGCGGGTGGTCGGGCGAAAAATGTACGGCGGCATGACCTCGCACCTACCTTTGAAGGTAAACACGGCAAACGTCATTCCGCCGATTTTCGCGTCATCGCTATTGATTTTCCCGGCAACGTTGGCGCAATTTGCCAACCATCCTTGGGTGCAGACGGCTTCGGCGGCGCTAGCGCCCGGAAGCTGGTTGCACGATTTGGTGTACGTGATTTTAATTATATTTTTTGCTTTCTTTTATACCGCCGTGGTTTTCAATCCGAGCGATGTCGCCGAAAATATGAAAAAGGCAGGCGGTTATATTCCAGGCATTCGCCCCGGTCAGAAAACCGCAGAGTACATCGAGCGCGTGCTTTCGCGGATTACTCTGAGCGGCGCCATTTATTTGTGTGTTGTCTCGCTCCTGCCGACGATTTTGGTCAGGCAGTTGAATGTGCCCTTTTACTTCGGCGGTACCGCCCTCTTGATCGTCGTCGGCGTCGCGCTCGACACGGTGGCGCAAATGGAAACGCATTTGATCACCCGCAACTATGAGGGGTTTATGAAGCGGGGACGGCTACGCGGAAGAAGGGGCTAGGGTAGTGGCCAGGGGCGCGCGCGTCGTGTTGCTGGGGCCTCCAGGCGCCGGCAAGGGAACCCAGGCAAAGTTGCTTCAGGAAGAATTTGCCGCTTGCCAGATCTCAACCGGTGATATTTTGCGCAAGGCGGTGGCGGAAAAGACTCCGCTGGGCAAAGAGGCGGCGCAGTACCTCGATAGCGGCGCTTTGGTGCCGGACGATGTGATCGTCAAGTTGGTCGCCGAGCGCTTGAAAGAGAAAGACTGCGAGAGCGGTTTTATTCTCGATGGTTTTCCGAGGACGATTCCGCAAGCCGAGAGCCTCGATGCGATACTGAAACAGATGGGCTTGAGCCTCAACCGCGTGTTGTCGGTGCAAGTGCCGCGCGCGATGATCATCGAACGGCTCGCGGGTCGACGCAGCTGCAAGGAATGCGGCACCCTGTCGCACGTGAAATTCAGCCCGTCAAAAAAGGCGGGCGTATGCGATCTCTGCGGCGGCGAGCTTTACCAGCGCCATGACGATGAAGAAGAGACGATCGCCAATCGGTTAAAGGTCTACGAGAACCAAACCGCGCCCCTGGTCCATTACTACCGCCAGCGCGATTTGCTACGGGAGATTGATGGAGTGGGCGCGATTGACGAAATCCGCACCCGGATCCGGGGGGCGTTGGGAGATGTAGTTGCGTGATATCGCTCAAGTCGCCTCGAGAAATCGAGATCATGAGGCGGGCGAACGTGATTGTCGCGGAGGTGCTGCAAGAGTTAAAGCGGCGCGTGGCTCCCGGTGTCACGACGCTTGACCTCGATGCCGTAGCCGAGGAACTGACGTTAAAGAAAAACGCGATTCCCGCGTTCAAAGGATACAGCGTCGCGGGGCGCGTCTATCCGCGCTGCTTATGCGCTTCGATCAATGAGGAGATCGTGCATGGCATCCCGTCAAACCGCGGGCTGCGCGAGGGCGATATCATCGGACTCGACTATGGAGTGATCTTCGAGGGATTTTACGGCGACTCGGCGATTACGGTGGGCGTCGGCAAAGTGAGCGAGGAAGCGCAGCGGCTGATGGACGTGACCGAGCAGTCGCTCTACAAGGGCATCGAGCAACTGCACGAGGGAAAGCGGCTGGGGGATTTGGGCGCAGCGGTGCAAAAAGTTGCCGAGAGCGCGGGTTATGCGGTGGTCCGCGCGTTCGTCGGCCACGGCATCGGTAAGAAGTTGCATGAAGAACCGCCGGTGCCCAATTACGGCGAGCCTGAGCGCGGGCTTCGATTGAAAGAAGGAATGGTTCTAGCCATCGAACCCATGGTGAACATCGGCGGCTATGAAGTCGAAATAAAGGACGATGGATGGACGGCTGTAACGAAAGATGGTAGTTTAGCCGCCCATTTTGAACATTCGGTTGCGATCACCAAAGACGGGCCATTTATCTTGAGTCAGATTTAGTTAGAGGAGCAGTAGAGCAGGCAGGCTTCCTATGCCAAAAGAAGACGCGATCGAAGTAACCGGCACGGTATTGGAAACTTTGCCCAACGCGATGTTCCGGGTGCAGCTGGAAAATGGGCACAAAGTGCTGGCGCATATTTCCGGTAAGATGCGCATGCATTATATAAAAATTCTCCCGGGCGACAAAGTGAAGATCGAGCTGTCGCCGTATGATTTGGCGCGGGGTCGCATCATTTTCCGCGAGCGTTAAGCTTTAGGAGCAGACGTGAAGGTAAGAGCATCGGTAAAAAAGATTTGCAGCAAGTGCAAGGTGATTCGGCGCAAGGGCGTGGTGCGGGTGCTGTGCGAAAACACCAAGCACAAGCAGCGACAAGGTTAATGGAACGACTCGCTTCGCAACGCAATGAAACTTCGAACGGAGTGAAAGTATGGCACGTATCGCAGGCGTAGACTTGCCCAAGAGTAAAAGAATGGAAGTGGCGTTGACCTACATCTATGGCATCGGCCTCAGCGCCTCGCGCGACATTCTCGGGCAGGCTGGCATCTCGCTGGATCTCAAGAGCGATGATTTGAGCGATGATGATGTGGTTAAGATCCGCCAGGCTATGGATCAGAGCTACAAAGTCGAAGGCGATCTCAGGCGCGACGTGACCGGCAACATCAAGCGCCACCTCGATATGGGCTCGTATCGCGGCTTGCGTCACCGGAGGAATCTGCCGGTGCACGGCCAGCGGACGCACACCAACGCGCGCACCCGCAAGGGACCGCGCAAAACGGTTGCCGGCAAGAAGCAGGCGCCGTCTAAGGGTTAAGAGGAGTACATCATGGCAGAGGCGACTGACGAGAAACAAAAAGTCGAAGGACCGGCCGATGCAAAAGCCGCCGAGCGGGCGGCGCGCCGCAAGCGCGGGCGAAAGAACATTGCCGAAGGAGTGGTGCATATTCACTCGACATTCAACAACACGATCGTCACGATCACCGACTACCAGGGTAATGTCATTTCCTGGTCGAGCGCGGGCGCCATGGGATTCAAGGGCTCGCGCAAGGGAACGCCGTTCGCGGCCCAGCAGGCGGCCGATAGCGCGGCCAAGAAAGCGATGGATCATGGCTTGCGGAGCGTGCAGATTTTTGTGCGCGGTCCCGGCGCAGGACGGGAGTCGGCGCTGCGGGCGCTGCAATCCGCGGGCATCAATATCAGCTTGATCAAGGATGTAACTCCGATTCCGCATAACGGCTGCCGTCCGCCGAAGCGACGGCGCGTGTGATCATGATTAGGAGGAAGAAGATTGGCTAGATACACAGACTCTGTGTGCCGGCTCTGCAGGCGCGAGAATTTGAAGCTCTTTCTCAAGGGCGAGCGCTGTTATACGGACAAATGCGCGATCGAAAGACGCAACTATCCGCCGGGACAACACGGCCAGGGCCGGCCGAAATTTTCCGAGTACAGCATCCAGCTGCGCGAGAAGCAGAAGGTCAAACGCATGTACGGCTTGCTGGAGAATCAGTTTCGCCGCACCTTTGCCGAAGCTAACCGCAGGAAAGGCATTACCGGCGAGACTTTGTTGGTGTTGCTCGAACGGCGGCTGGACAACGTCGCCTATCGGCTCGGGTTTGCCAGCTCACGCGCCGAAGCTCGGACTTTGGTTCGGCACGGCCATATTTTAGTGAACGGAAAGAAGACCAATATTCCCTCCTACACCGTCCGCGCCGGGGATGTGATTTCGGTGAAGGAGCAAAGCCGCCAAATCGGCCGAGTGCTGTCGGCGATGGAAGGCGCACAGCGGCGCGGTGTTCCGGATTGGGCGGAAGTCGATCGCGATACGCTTAGCGGGAGAATCAAGATTCTGCCGTCGCGCAGCGATGTGACCATGCCCATCAACGAAAAACTGATTGTCGAATTGTATTCAAAGTAAGTTCGATATTGGGAGACGCTATGTCGACAATGTATAAGCATTGGACGGAATTGATTAAACCTCGACAACTGGAGGTGGAAGAGAAAACTCTGACGCCAACCTATGGAAAGTTTTACGCCGAACCGTTTGAGCGAGGGTTCGGCCAGACCATCGGGAATTCACTGCGGCGGATTTTGCTGTCCTCGCTGATGGGCGCGTCCATCGTGGCCGTGCGCATCAAGGGGATCCTGCACGAGTTCTCCACGGTGCCCGGCGTGACCGAAGACGTGGCCGATATTATCCTCAATTTGAAAGAGATCCGCCTGCGGCTAAGCGAAAGTGAACAGCAGACTCTCAAGATCGACTCCAAAGGGCCCGGAACGGTTTACGCCAAGGACATCATCGCCCCGCCGTCGGTTGAGATCTTGAATCCCGACCATAAGATCGCCACGCTGTCGCGCGACGCCAAGCTCGAAGTCGAGATGCTCGCCAAACTCGGCCGCGGCTACGTGCCGGCCGAGCGCAATAAAGAAGAGGGCGCGCCGGTCGACACGATTTTTATCGATGCGATATTCTCGCCCGTGCAGAAGGTCAACTTCAATGTCGCCAATGCCCGCGTCGCCCAGCGCACAGATTATGACCGGGTGGTTTTCGAAGTCCACACCGACGGCAGCGTCAAACCGGACGACGCCATGGCCTACGCCGCAAAGATTCTGCAGGATCAGGTGAGCATCTTCGTCAATTTTCAAGACGAGCCGCGCGCCGAGAAGAAAGAAGACGGACCGCCGGTGCCGCTCAACGAGAACCTCTTTCGCAGCGTCGACGAGCTGGAGTTTTCCGTGCGCTCGCAGAATTGCCTGCAAAACGCCGATATCAAATATATCGGCGAATTGGTGCAAAAAAGCGAGCAAGAAATGCTGCGCACCAAAAACTTCGGCCACAAATCGCTCAACGAGATCAAGGAAATTCTCAAGGAAATGGGGCTGGAGCTGGGAATGAAAGTCGATCATTTCCCGTCCCGTGAAGAGATCGACGCGCGCAAGCGCGCCGCCGAGAAGGAGACGGTTTGAACCATGCGCCATCTCAAATCGGGTAGACAGCTCAGCCGCAACTCGGCGCACCGTTGGGCGCTCATGCGCAACCTCATCACCGCCTTGTTGCGCGAGGAGAAGATCCGCACCACGGATCCCAAAGCAAAGGAACTACGCCGCTGGGTGGATCGCGTGATCACGCTCGGCAAGCGCGGCGATTTGCACGCGCGCCGGCAAGCCCTCGGCATCGTACAGGACAAGGCGGTGGTGAGAAAACTCTTCGATACCATCGGGCCGCGTTTTAAAGACCGTCCCGGGGGCTATACCCGTATCATCAAGATCGGTATCCGGCACGGCGATGCGGCGCAGATGTCGATCATCGAGCTCGTCGGCGGAGAAACGACCAACGAGAGTTCGGCAGGCGGAGGGAAGAAACGCCGCCGCGCGCGCCGCCAGCCCGCGGAAAAGCAACAAGCGGCGGCTTAACCTTCGTCATACTTCATAAAAAACAGCCCGCCGAGATCGCGCATGGATCCGGCGGGCTGTTTTCGTTTCACGGGCCGAATTTAGAAAGGCCGCTTCAGAAAAGTATTCTTGTACCCCGCGACTTGGCCAGCCCCATTCAGAAGCCGCATTCGCCAAAACATGAGGGCGCAGGCTATTTCAGAATTTCTTTTGCCCGCGGGATCAGCTTCGGATCCAGATTAAAAACTTCTTTGACATTTCTCTCCAACTCGGCGCCGTCGAGAGGATTGAGATCGAGTTTTGCCTTGGTTGCGTCGGCGATAAAATCGGGATCTTTTACCGTATCCATAAATGCTTTGCGGAGCATCTGCACCCGATCTTTCGGCGTGCCCGGAGGTAAGACATAGGGTCGCGCCGTTGGGCCGACGCTATGAACGAGGGCGCGAATGAGCCTCTGACCCTCTTCGTTTTTGGCGTAACTGATCGCCAGCGGCACCTTGGACTGTTCGGGATGAGATTTCGCGGTATTCTGCAATACGATTATCGCCTCCCCCGTATCAAGCTCTTTGCGCCAAGTCGCTTTGAAGGATTCCCATGCATTGCAGACGCCCAAAACTTCCTGGCTATCAAATGCTAATCGCACATCAGCAGTGCCTTTGTAGCCGGAGACGAGCTGCATGGGTAAGCCAATGGCCGCGGCAAGCACTTTGGGGATGTCATCGGTTGCCGAGCCGACACCGACGCCTCCGAGTTTGACCGGTGTCTTCAATGACAGCCATTGATCAATGGTGGTGATGCCGGTGCTCTTGTGCACGGCCAGCATGTAATTATCCTGGGCGGGTACACCCATATATTCAAACTTGCGTGCATCGAATTCTATGCCCGGCTTGCCTAGGAGTTGTTGCAGGAAGAGGCCGCCAATGAAGTGACCGACGGTCAGACCGTCCGGTTTGGCGACGTTGTACATGTGATTGGCCGAAATCAAAAAACCGGCGCCGGGCATGTTGTCGACGACGATTGCCGGATTGCCCGGAATATGTTTACCCATATGCCTGGCGATTGTGCGGGAGTAGGTGTCGTAACCGCCGCCCGCGGACGCTCCGACGATAATCCTCAAAGACTTGCCTCGGTAAAACATATCCTGGGCCTCGACCACAGCCGAGGTGATGAACAGGGTAAGGATTGTGAGCTTGCCGATGATTCGTTTCATGATTTTTCCTCGTTGAGATAGTTTTTTCGCCGCCTACTTTAAAATCTCTTTTAATTGGTTGACGAGCGACGCATCCATCTTGAAGAGCTCCGCGACAATTTTGTCGATCTGCTCGCCGGTCAGCGGATCGGTATCCAGGCGCGATTTTTTTGCATCGGCGAGAAACTCCGGATCTTTCAGAGTTTCCACGAAGGCTTTGCGCAACAGTAGCACCCGATCTTTGGGCGTGCCCGGCGCGACGGCGTAGGGGCGGGTGATCGCCGACGGATCGTGGCCGCCGAACTTCAGGAGCAGTTTAGCGTTCTCATTGGGTGCGAAATCGACGGCATTGGGGACTTTGGCCAGCTCGGGATGGGGTTTGGCGTTGACCTGCAAGACAACCGCTACATTGCCCGAATCCAGTCCTTGACGCCAGATCGATTTGATCGACTCCCATTGCCAGCAGCCGCCGGCGACTTCGCCGGCTTCTGCGGCGAGACGCACTTCCGCGGTGCCTTTGTAGCCGGCGACGAGCTGGATCGGTAGCTTGAGCGCCGCAATCAAAAGCTTTGCCGTATTGTAGGTGGTGTCGCCCGGCGCGACCCCGCCCAATTTAACCGGCGTCTTGGCATTTCGCAGGCTGTCGAATGTCGTGATCCCGCTCGGCTTATAGAACGCGCAGGCGACGTTATCCTGGGTCGGAATGCCGATGTACTCAAACTTACGCGCATCGAATTCAATGCCCGGTTTGCCAATGACCTGATTGATGACCTGATTGCCGTGAAAATTGACGATTGTAAGGCCATCGGGTTTGGCAACATTGTAAACGTGATTGGCGGACACGAGACTGGCGGCGCCGGGCATGTTTTCGACGACGACGCTCGGGTTGCCGGGGATATGCCTGCTCAAATGGCGGCCGATCAGGCGGGAATAGGTATCGAATCCGCCGCCCGCGGAGAAGCCGACGATAATGCGAATGGACTTTCCTTCATAAAATGGCGCGGCTGCCTGGGCCGGCAAAACCAGCGCTAGCGACAACGCCAATGGTGCGCAAATTTTTATAAGACTTTTCGACATTCAATGCTCCTTTGTCCGGGGTATTCTAGCTCGCAATTAACTCTTAAAATTTACCTTGAGTCAACGGTCATGGAGCATTTCGGCGCGCAGCTCCGCTTCCCATTCTCGGCTCCCGCCAGGCAACCACTGGCAGCCGAGATCGCGGATTTCGCCGGTGAAAGTAAATTTGGGCAACTCCGCCAGGGCTCTCGATAGAACCGTTTGGTGGCGCGAGCGCTCATGCGGCGGTCCGAATGTCCTGCCGACCGGATGATCGACAAACGCCGCTCGCGGCGGCGAGACTTTGCGCATAATGTCGTGCGCCGTGCCGATCACCAGCGTGGCGATGCCGCGTCCCTCGATCACGTGCGCGATGAGACCGACGGTCTCATGGCAGAAAGGTCAGTACGGAACGAGCAGGGCGAGATCGACGTGCGCTTTGGCGAGTTCGTCGGCCAGCGCGGGTGCAAGCTCGTTCTCAATCTCCCGATGCCGGCGGACGCCGCCCATGAATGAAAAGTGCAGCGGCGAAAGCGCGCCGATCGTGCCATTTTCAGCCAGTGCCGCGAGAACGGTGCGGGGAAACACGATTTCCGGATCCTGTTTCGGCACCGTGCCGATGCCCGAGTGGTGATCAATAGTGATCGTGCCACTGCGCGGATCCGACGGTACGCTCCGGTAACTCAAATCTTCGCGCGGAATAAACGGTTCCTGGTCGGTCAGCCGAAGCGCTGCGCTGCTCAACAACGCCACGCGCGATTCGCTCACCGGTTTTGCGAGGGGAAGCCAAGCCCGCGCCGTTGGCGTCGCTAAAACGCGGGGCGGCCTGGGCGCGGAGTTTTGCGCCATGACGGGAAGGTATTCAAATGGCATAACCTTGCTTATCCGGGTGCAGACACTAGTACTTTACTTGGCTACGGTATTCAATCGGTGGACTTGCGCGAACCAACGGAACCTATTGTTAAAGCATAAATATCGGGCTAACCAGTGGCCGAACAGTCAACTGGGATCCTCGCTGTTCTTTTGTATACGTGGACAAAAATCAGCGCGCATCGCCACTGACAAAGGCAATCAAGATATTTGAACGATTCGAGAGGATTTTCGAGTCAATGTAATCAGGTCGATTTTTCGCGGTAGCGCAATGGTTTGGGTCGTTTGAGGCGCTCAAGGCGATTTTTCCGGATGGCAGTTGGGAAAGCCGGTTTGACAGGATAGACATAGCGCTGTAAATTTTCAGCGACCAAGACTAGAGGTTCGGACCATGATCAAACCGCTCGCGCTCTCAACGACACATATGGAATGCCGCAACTTGCAGGAATCCATGGCTGTGATGATCGACTTGCTGGCATTCGAAAAGATCTCTGAAGAAGCCGGCGAAGCCGCGCTCAAACATCCCAACTCTCCCTGGGTGCTGGTGCTGCATGAAGGCGGACCCGATGCTCCGGCCAAGCCCATGCACAATCACTGGGGCGTGCGCGTGGCGACCAAGGAAGAAGTCGACAAAGCCTACGAGTATCTGACGGCGCACAAAGACCAATACAAGCTCGGCGCCATTGGCAAGCCGACCTGGAGCCACGGTTCCTATTCCTGCTATTTCGTCGAACCGGGCACCAACGGCTGGGAGATCGAATGCTACGAAGATTTCGCGCGCAAGGAAGTGACGGCGCAGAAATTTGGCGGGGTGAAAAAATCGTATTGGGAAGATGTCTACCCCGAGGAGCGCTTTCCGGGGCGCGGCTATGTGCCGCAGGCTTTCACGCACGGCACTCTGGTGTCTCGCGATATGGAAACCAGCAAACATTTTTATACCCAGGTGTTGAATCTCGAGGTGCATCGATTCAGCGATCACGTCATCTACCTGAAGCATCCGAGCACGAAAACCTTCATCGTCTGCGCCCTGCGGGAAAATCCAAAAGTGTTTTCGCCGAACTTTCGCAATACGTTGACCGTGGAGTCAAAAGAGGCCGCCAAGGCGGCCTTTGATGAGTTCAGCCGATCGGGCGAATCGTTGGGCGTCATGGAATTGTCGCCGCTGCAAGAACACAATGGCGGTGCGTCATTCTGCTTCAGAGATCCCGGCACCAATTGCTGGGAAATTGCTTCACCGAATTGAGGTGCCATGACCGAAAAACCGCTTGAGCAGATGGGCCTGCGCGATTTGCGCGCGATGATGCGCGAGCGAGCGCCGGCGGAAGCCTGGATACACTTCAATGGCGCGGCCGAGACGAAGGCGACCTTTCACCGCAACCCGCGCGCCTTTCGCCAGTATCTATTCCGACAGAAAATATTTCACGATGTGAACGAGCCGGATATTTCAGTGGAGCTGTTCGGCTGCACCCTGCCGATTCCGGCGATCACGGCGCCGGTGGGCAGTTTCAGCTTGATCAGCAAGGACGCCGAGCGCGAAGTCGCCGAAGGCACCGAACGGGCGGGCGCGATGATGTTCACTAGCCAGGCTGCGAAGCTCGACCCCAAAGGCTGGCGCAGCGCGGCGAAATCGCCGCTGGTTTTTATGGCGTATATGAATCGCGGCAAAGAGGAGGTCTCGGAGTACGCCAAAACGGCGGAAGATCTGGGCTTCGCCGCGGTGGGTATCACCATGGACACCGTACGGCCGGTGAAGATCGGCGACGAAGTGCCGCTCTCGACCAAAGACGGCAAACCGCGCAAGGGCCATAAATCCACGCCGAAGGACATCGAGTGGATGAAACAGCAGGTGAATCTTCCGGTCGTTGTCAAGGGCATCATGGGTGTCGACGACGCGCGCATCGCGGTTCAATCCGGCGCTGACGCATTGGTGGTGTCCAACCACGGCGGGCGCATTCTCGACTTCAACCGTTCGGCGCTCGAAGCCCTGCCTGAAGTGGTTGATGCGGTCAATGACAAAGTTCCCGTGTTGCTGGACAGCGGCATTCGCAGCGGCGGCGACATCGTCAAAGCGCTGGCGCTTGGCGCCAGGGCGGTGCTGATCGGACGCCCGGTGGCCTGGGGAGTCGGCGCCTTCGGCGCCCGCGGTGTCGAACGCGTCTACGCGATTTTCGCCGAAGAAATGCAGCGCGTATTGACCATGACCGGTGTGGCGCGCGTGCGCGACGTGACCCAAGGGATATTGTTCCGTGATCAAGTGGGAGGGCTGCGCGGCCTATGATTTTTGTCATCTGGGGCATCATCTTCGTGCTCGGTATCTGGATCATTTCAACCTACAACGCGCTGACCGCGCTACGCTTGCGAATCCAAAACGCCTGGCGCCAAACCGACGTGCAGCTCAAGCGGCGCTACGACCTGATCCCAAACCTCGTCGAAACGGTCAAAGGCTATATGCAGTACGAGCAGGAGACTTTGCAGAAAGTCATTGAAGCGCGCAGCCAGGCGATGGGGTCCAAGGGCGTCAAGGAAGCGGCCGAAGCGGAAAACCTTCTGAATCAATCGCTCGGCAAAATTTTCGCGCTGATGGAAAACTATCCGGAGCTGAAGGCCAACAAAAACGTTTTGGACCTGCAAGAAGAGCTCACAACCACGGAAAATCAGATCGCCTTTGCGCGCCAGTACTATAATGACCTCGTGACCCAGTACAACACTAAACAGCAGGTCTTTCCGTCCAACATGCTCGCCGGCTTTTTTGGCTTCAAGCCGAGCGAACTATTCGAAGTCGCGGAGGGCGATAAGGCCTTGCCGCGCGTCAATCTTTCCCTTACCCGCTAGGCGAGGCCTGCCGCTGGATACGCCGCCGGTCTTGGACTTCGTTGCCAGGCAAGCGCACAACCAGCGCTGGAGCGCGACGCTGGTGACGATCTTCATCGTGTTCTTTCTGTTTATTGGGGTGGTCATGGATTATCTCTACTTCGACGCGTTCACGCCGGCGGGCCCGGTTTTTCCCGTCGCGACCATTTTTTCGCTGAGCTTTGCGGCGTTTTCCACGCTTACCGCCTACTACGGCGGCAGTGACATCATTCTTTCGTCGCTCGGCGCTGAAAAACTCAATCTGCAAATCCCCGAGCACCGCGAATTGCACAACATCGTGACCGAAATGGCCCTGGCCTCGGGCGCGGCGATGCCGCGGATTTATGTCATCTTCGATCCCGCGCCCAACGCGCTGGCCACGGGAACCAACGAAAAGAACGCGGCGATCTGCGTGACGTCCGGGTTATTGACGCTGCTCGACCGAGAGGAAACCCAGGGCGTGGTGGCGCACGAGATTTCGCATATACGGAACGAAGATGTTTTGCTGATGACGCTGGTGAGTATTCTTCTCGGCGGCATCGCCATCCTCGCCGACTGGGCGCGGCGCGGTTTTTACAGCTCGCGCACCGGCCGGCAGATGAGCCGGAAGAACCCCTTGGTGTTTGTTCCGTTGCTGATCCTGATCGCCCTGTCGCCGCTGATCGCGCGGCTCTTGGCCATGGCGGTGTCGCGCCAGCGAGAATACCTGGCTGATGCCGGCTCGGCCCAATACACGCGCAACCCGGGTGCCTTGGCGCAGGCTCTGGAAAAAATTCGCGACGCGGCGATGCCCTTCCACAAAGCGACGCGCGGCACGGCGCATTTGTTTATCGTCAATCCATTGCGCCGGCGCGTCGATGAAAGCGACAGCAAGCTCGCCGACCTGCTGGCGAGCCATCCGCCGATCGCGCGCCGGATTCAGTTGCTTTATCAAATGGCTGGCATGCCTCAGAAGCTCATGCAGCCGCCAGGAGTACTGGCTCACTAATCTGGAGCTTTGATGTTGCATTGTCCGCAATGCGACCGGGAAATGGTCGAAGTCGTGGCAAAAGCGGCGCCCGGATCACTGATTCAACTGGACCAGTGCGACAAATGCGGCGGCATCTGGTGCGATAAGTGGGAGCTGTTTCCTGTGGACGGCGATGAAGCGGATCGGTTGGACCCGCTGGACGAAAAACTGCTGCGTGACAGCAGCCGCGTTCAGAAGAAAACTCTTTATTGCCCACGCTGCGCCGACGAGCTGGCGCTTTTAGCCGATCCGATCCTACCGAAGGACATTCAACTACGCCGCTGTCGCCACTGCGACGGTTTGTGGCTCAATCGCGGGCAGTTCCGACGGTACAAAGAATATCAGAAAAGCACGCGCCTTAAAAAAATGAGCGGTGAGAAAATCGCTGCGAAACTGCCCGAGGTTTATGCCGACCCCAAATCTTGGGTGATGACCGGGACCAAAGGCATTTTTGCCTATCCGCGGGGCGCAGAGGAAGATGAGCAGCTGGTCGGGAAAAGCCTTGCCGGCGCGGCCAAGCTCGTGCTGCAAAGCCTGGCGCGCATGATTCTCGGAATCTGATGCCGCGAAGTTCAAGCGAGCGCGATCAAATCGATTTCGACCAGGGCGCCACGCGGCAGGTCGGCGACCGCGACGGTTGACCGCGCCGGTTTAGCGGCGCCAAGGTATTCCGCGTAAACCTCGTTCATCGCCGCAAAATCACCGATATTTTTGAGGAACACAGTAGTTTTTAGTACACGCTCGAGGGACGAGCCGGCGGCTTCGAGCACGGCTTTTAGGTTCTCCATGGCCCGGCGCGTCTGGATTTTAATGTCGCCGTCCACGACGTTGCCGGTTTTGGGATCGAGGGGGATTTGCCCGGAGGCGTAAACAAACTCGCCGACCTTGATCGCTTGCTCATAGGGGCCGATCGCTTTGGGGGCGTTGGGCGTGCTGATGACTTGTTTGTTCATCTTGAACCTGCTCCTTCAGTTATGGTGACCAAGCCTATACCAGGATCTTGTCGAGCCGCAATGATGGTATTCGATAAATAGGAATCTTTTCTCGCTTCGAGCGGAATGACAACGAAGCCGCCTTCGGGGCCCGCCGGGTCATCTCGAACGAAGTGAGTGATCTTTCCGAAACTAAACCACCGCTCGCTCATCAGTCGCGTTTGCGCCCCATGCGCTAGCTGTGGTTGACTAGAAGTGGCGATGAAACTGATAACCGCGCACAAAATATTGATCGCCAGCTCGACGATCTTCTTTTTCTTCTTCGCTCTATGGGAGCTGAATAGATATTTCAAAGGCAACGACGCGTGGGCGGTGGCGCGGAGTGTGTTGTACTTTCTCGTTGCCCTTGGATTTGGCATTTACCTCAAGAATTTGAAACGCTGGTACAAGTAAAAGGATTCTTCGATGCAACCGGTGCCGTTTTTAGTGAACGTTTCCGAACAAGAGATTCGCCGCGAGCGGCAAAAGGCGCGCGAGCTGCGCGCCAGCCAATGGTGGAAACGCAAACGGGCTATGGGTCTCTGTCATCATTGCGGCGAGAAGTTCGCCCCCGGAGATTTGACCATGGATCATCTGGTACCGATCATTCGCGGCGGAAAATCGACCAAGGGAAATTTGGTGCCAAGCTGCAAGAAGTGCAATTCCGAGCGCAAGCACCAGCTGCCCTTTGAGCAGGGCGGCGAATAATCGCGCTTGCGGGAGTTACTGCCATTCACTAAGATCGGGGGATCGGAGGGTGGGGCCATGGCAATCGAAACTATTCTGATGCGAACGATGTCCGACACGGTGGAAACGGACATCCAGCGAGTTTTGACCATCGCCAACGAGCTGCTGGCGCGTTACCACCTGCCGGCGCTTAGCTTCGAACAACTGAGGAAGATCGCCGACGGTCCCTTCGATCTCTTTCTCGTGCCGCTGATTTTTGCCAAAGAATACGAACAGGATCGGAGCTTGCCGTTCAACGAGGCGAAACGCGGCGAGATCCGAAAATACGCGCTCGAAATCGCACAGAAGCACCGCTATGACGTCGAGCCCCCGGACTTCATTCCCGGAATTGAAAAGTCCCTGCAGGAGACCAAAGAGGCGGGACTGAAGAATGTTTTGCTGACCACGGGCGGGCGGCGTTACAAGCACGACGCGATGGAACGGGCCGGCATCGGTGGCTATTTCGAAGAAATTGTCGATCGTGATCAAACTTACTACGCCAAGGAACAGGGCATCTACTATCTCTATCGCAAGCACCGACCCAAGCACATGCGCGTTGTCCTGCTAAGCGGCACGGCGACGTATCTTAGGGCCGCGAGCAATGCGCACGGCTGCAAGGTCGGCGACACTTATTTGGAAGTGATTCCCATCGCGCTGGCGACCGACTATGCCTACAACGACGAGGAAACCTTAGCGGCGGCGAAACCGCGGGCGATTATTCACGGCCTCGACGAGTTACTCCCGGCGATAAAAGACTTGGCGCCGTTGGGCTGACATTTGCCGCGCCACCGTTTTCGCGTCTTAACAATCACTAGCGAGCGTGACGTAGCATTCGCGGCCAGTCGGGCTAAAGCCACCTGGATTTACGGAATCGATAAAAGAGATAAACGTCGATACCCACCATCAACACCAGGGCGAAGGGGTAACCCCAGAGCCAACTTAATTCCGGCGATCGGCCAGCGCGACCCAGACAAAGCAATCAGGACGGGCAATGTAAGAGCTGATTTCACTGACCGGAATATCGGCGAGCTTCCGACCGTTTTGGTAGGCCACGCAGTTGATGATCATTGAATGCCTCGTGACTTGGAGCTAGCGCGGGTACCTTCACTTGAACTTTACGTTAGAGTCAAGAGAAAATATAATTGCGAGCCAGGTGCATCGAATTGGTCTTTATCACGGGAACCGCGAACTCTCGCTATGACAATCGCAGACGACAATATAAAATAGGGCGAGGCTAGGCCCCATGGAACCATTACCGAATTTTTTAAAAAGACGCGTACAAATCAAAGTCGGTGACATCACCAAAGAGACTGTCGATGCCATCGTGAATGCCGCAAACGGCACGTTGATGGGCGGCGGCGGCGTCGACGGCGCTATTCATCGCGCCGGCGGGAGCGCGATCTTGGATGCTTGCCGGGAAATTCGTCGTATCCAGTATCCCGACGGTTTGCCGACCGGCGAGGCGGTGATCACGACCGCGGGCAACATGCCGGCAAGATATGTCATCCACACGGTCGGGCCCGTTTATGGCCGCGGAGGAGGAGAAAAAGCGGCGTTGCTCGCGGCATGTTATCGTAATTCACTCGACCTGGCGATTTCGAATGCTCTTTCGACCATCGCGTTCCCGGCGATTTCGACCGGAATTTACGGCTATCCTCAGGATGAAGCGGCGGACGTCGCTTCGCGCGCCATCGAACAGTTCTTGACCGCCGATGCGAATTTGACAGAAGTTCGCCTGATATTTTTTGATCGCAGCGATGCCGCGGTGTTCTTGAAACACCACGCTTTTACGGAGTAGTAATGACCGGGATGACCGCGCGATTTTTGATTTTCGATTTGGATTCAAAGATGGGACAAAAGTAAGACGGGAGAATTGGAAAACGGATGG
>CAMLCX010000005.1 GCA_946478635.1 uncultured Pseudomonadota bacterium | reverse complement strand
GCGCCGACGAACAGCCGCAAACCAATTTCCAAATCATTCACGATCTGGTCGATTTGCAGATGGACCCCCAGAGCGCCGTCGAAGCGCCGCGCTGGAGCCATCAGCCGGGCACACCGCCGCGAGATCAGCTGCCCGAAGCCTTGCGCATGGAGGAGGGCTTCGATGCGCAAACCATGGACGGCTTGCGCCAAAGAGGCCACAAAATTTCAACTGTCGATCGCTGGTCCTTCGGCAGCGCCAAGGTTATCGTGCGCGACCGTGAAAACGGTTGCTGGCTTGGCGGCGCCGATCCGCGCCGGGTGGGTTACGCTCTCGGTTACTAGCACTGTTTGCGGCCATTTTAACTGACCGCAGCTTGCCTGCGCGGAACAGGGCAGCGAACGCAACCAAATTTTCTCCCTAAGATGACGTTATTAAATCATCAGTTAATGGGATCTGTAGGAATGCCTAAGTGAAATTCAGTCTCTTCACCGAAATCCAGTGCCCGCAAGGGTCTTCACCGGTTGCCCGTCTCGACGAGTTCATGGAGCAGGCCGAGCTCGCCGACCGCCTGCGCTTCGACGCTTACTGGATTGCGGAAATTCACTGCCAACCGAAATTTTCGCTTTTGTCGGCGCCCTACGTGGTCCTCGGCGCGGTGGCGCAGCGAACCAAGCGGCTGCGACTCGGCGTGGCGGTGAACACCCTGCCGGTGCATCATCCGGTGCAGCTCGCGGAAGAAGCGGCGATGCTCGATCTGGTCAGCAACGGACGGATGGAGTTCGCCGCCGGCGGCGGCCATCCGCATAGCCGGGCCTATGAATGCTTCGGCGCCGATCACAAGTCGACCCACGACTACATGGCCGAAGCGATCGCGATCATTCAAAAAGCCTGGTCCGAAGAGACGCTTACGTTCAAGGGAAAGTTTTTCGATATTCCTGAAGTGATCGTCAATCCGAAGCCGGTTCAAAAACCTTTGCCGCCGATTCATATGGCCACGAGCTCCCTCGATGGCGTGGAGGTTGGCGCGCGCCTGGGAGTGAACTTGTTCCTGCCGATTCACACCCGAACGCCGGAGCAAGTTCTCGAGTATGCTCAGGCTTATTGGAGTGGCTTGAAGCAACATGGGCACGATCCTAGGACTCGCGAGCTCGGCTTGCTGCTGCCGATGCATTTGGCTCCGACCACGGCCGAAGCGAAGGCGCGCTCGGAAGCCGGCATCATGAGTTATTTTAAGACCATTATGGACATGCGGGTGGACTATACCGCCTGGCTGACTCAACGCGGCGTGGAATTGCCGGCCCGCCTTCGCACGGCGGCGGGAGCGCAGGTTGCTTTCGAGACAATCTGTGAAAGACATGCGGTGATCGGCGATTCGCGCCTAGCGGTGGAGAAAATCAAAGAGTTGACCCACAAAACCGGCGCGACGAATTTGCTCACCTGGTTCAACATCGGCACCGTGCCGCACGCGTCGGTGAAAGCAGCGATGGAGCAGTTCGCGGCGGAAGTCATGCCGAAGCTCTAAAAGTATTTGGAGTGCTGGATTAAGGGAGTATTGGAATATTGGAGGAACAGCACGATGGAAGAATTAACCGAACAAAAATGCGTAGCGTGTCGGGTCGGCGCGCCATCGGTGACGCCGGAAGAAATCAATGAATTGCAGCCCAAGATTCCCGAATGGCAGATCATCACCGAAGATGCAATTCCGAAACTGGATCGCCTGTACAAATTCAAAAACTTCGTGGATGCGATCGCGTTCACCGACGCCGTGGGCGCCGCGGCGGAAGAAGAGGGGCATCACCCGCGCCTAACCACGGAGTGGGGCAAGGTGGCCGTCACCTGGTGGACGCACAAAATCAAGAACCTGCACAAGAACGATTTCATCATGGCGGCGAAGACCGACGCGATCTATCGAAAGTTCGCATGAATGGAGCCCGGCTTCGCCGCGAAAATGAAACAGATGCTGGTGCCTTAAGAATCGACTTGACCGAGTAACAATAGACTGCTCTATAACCTCCCGTTTACCGGGCAACTTGATCGATGACAACATCCACATTCGTTACGCCGATTTCGACGGGATTTTTCTTGTACTCGCCTGTCATGTCACCGGGGCCGCGGGTGGCTGCGTTACCGTCTTTGTCGAGGCGCACGGTGAGGTTGATTTTGCCGGCGAACGGCATGCCTTGCATCATGACGTTTTCTTGGCCGAGGGTATAATTTAGAGGGAAAGCAGGCTTGTCGATTTTCTTGACAGCAAGGGGAGGTCCGCCTGCGCCGCCTGAAGGTCGTGCGATAATGAAGAGTGCTACGTTCGGATCCACATTGGGTTTGAGTTTGGGATCCACGGTGATTTTGCCGCTAATCTGAGCGGATGAGGCCGCCGGAGCCGAAGGCGATGGTGCCGGAGCGCTTGGGGGATTCTTTGGACCAGCGCCTGTCGGGATTTCGGCAAGCACTTTCACGATCTCATTGCGTTCTTCGCCAGGTGGGACGATGTTGAGTAAACGTTCGAAGATCTCACGGGCGCCAGCATAATCTTTTTTATCTTGGTACAAGACGGTGCCTCTACCCCAAAGCGCCATGGGAAAATTGGGCGCGATCGCAAGCGCTTTGTCGAACGCCATCAGCGCGCCGTCGCCATGACCTGCCTGGATCAAGATAAATCCCATGTAAGCGTGCGCTTCCGGATTGTTCGGATCCGCCGCGAGAGCTTTTTTGAATGCGTCGATCGCCTTGGGAAAATCCTGCTGTGAAAAGGCTTGTTTGCCTTCGTTCAGCGCAGTCTGAGCGTTTTCGGATGCGGGAGGCGTGCCCGTCATAAAATCCCCGGTGATGGTATCATTTTCGGATGCGCGCGGACGAGTGGATTGCGTTAGCATGACGCCGAGAGCCAGACCGAAGAGCAAAAGGAAGACGCCGCCGGCGACAAGCTGCCAGCCGCGGAAACGATTCTGGCGCAAGACATTTGGCTCGTCCGCGCGCGGCCGTTTTTCCTTCGGTGTTTTTGGTTCGGGCGGCAGGGCGTCGAGCTGCTGCATGACGGTTGCGCCTCTGGTTTCGATTTCGCGCTTGAGCGTCAGGTAGTCGACTTCTGACAGCTTGCCGGATTGAAAGTCGAATTCCAACTCGGATAATTCTTCCTTGAGCCGGCCACGCTCGCGCAATAACTTGGCGCGCGGGCTCGTATCCTCGAGGTTCGGCTGATCAAATGTTTCCTTCAAAAAATCACTTTGAATTGGGAGCATCTCGCCACTTTGGCTAGTTTGCCCGGCGCGAATCTGCCTTGTTCTCGACCAGCGCCGAATGAACCAAAGTGCTGCCAGCATTCCAACGACCAGAGCAGTATAGGGCAAGATCCATAACAGAGAGCTAAAACCGGTTGTCTTCGGTTTCAGCAAAACCCACTCGCCGTATTTCGACACAAAGAATTCTTTGATTTGTTCGGGGGTCTTGCCGGCCTGGACTTGTTCGCGCACGATGCCGCGCATTTGCTGGGCCATCTCGGATGGCGAGTCGGCAACCGAAAGGTTTTGACAGACGACGCAGCGCAGCTCCGTGGCAATCTCGCGGGTCTGTTCTTCAAGATCGGGTGTCGCAGCGGCGAAGAGCGGATTGAGGAATAGGACCAATAAGATGTAAGCGACGGATAGTGAACGCTGAAACAGAGTCTTCATCGGATTGCCTGGTAGTCGCCTTTGCCTTCCTGCGCGCTCGCAATGCTTTTGGCGGCTTCTTCAATTTTGCTCAACACGAGCGCGGCGCGAATGCCGCCCACGTGTTTGTAAGTGATCCGGCCTTGGGGGTCGATGAAAAAGCTTTCCGGTATGCCCCAGGTGCCGTAGTCGACCGCGATCTTGCCGGACTCGTCCCTGCCGTTTGGGTAGGTGACTTCGAATTCCTTGAGAAACTCCAGAGAATTTTTGTCTTGGTCCTGCAATGCGACGCCGATGAAGACCATGTTCTTGTCTTTAACCTTCTGCCAGGCCGCTTCCAAGTCTCTTGCTTCGTCCCGGCAGGGCGGACACCATGACGCCCAGAAATTGAGAAACACCGCTTTGCCCCGAAGATCGTCCAGCGTGATCTTGCGCCCGTCGAAAAGCGTCACCGTGAACGGCGTTGCCGGCTTGGCGAGCAAGGGCGAGGTAATATAGCGCGCGTCGCGCGTAAATCCGAAGGCAAGCAAACCAAGGATCGGTCCGACGATTAGGGCAACGAGCACTAAACGACGCCAGGGCATGGGTCCTCGCTTTGCTCGGAATTGCCGATCTCAGATCTCAAATTACAAACTCCTAATTTCAGATAGATGCGCTCAGTATCGCTTTGCCCAAGGCTCGGCAGCCGCCTCAAGATTCCGTCAGTTCGCTCTTTTTCATCGGCCAGATGCAGACCACAGTTCCAAAAGCTATGACGAAGCCGCCGATCCACATCCAGATGACCAGCGGTCGCACCAGCGCCTTTAGCGTCGCCTGGTTGCGATCGATCTCGCTGAAACCGGAGAGGATGAGATAGATATCTTCAGTCAGGCTACTCTGGTGCACGGCGCGGCCGATGGGAGATTGCTGGGTCGGAAAGAATTTCAGGGCCGGATTCAAGATTCCCTCGTCGCTGCCGTTGTGTAGCACCCGGAAGGCGCCTTCGACGCGAAAATGGGTGGGTTGGCGCGAGCCCTTCAAGCCTTCGAATTGAATACGATAGTTGCCGATCTTCAGCTCCTGTTTGAGCGCCAGGGTCGCTTCCTTTTCGAGGCTGTAAGTCATCGATCCGGCGATGCCCAGAACGATTAAAACAACCCCGAGATGAACGATCAAGCCGCCGTAACGGCGCTGATTGCGCCGTGCGAGTGTTACGAGTCCCCGAACGATCCCTTCGCCGGCGATGCGCTTGCGCGCGCGCAGCGCCAGAACCGTGTCGTAAATAATCGTGACCACCACGAACGCGAGCAAAGTGAAGCCCAGCAAGGGCAAAAATTCTTTCACTTTCCAGATGAACAGGGCGACGCCGAAGGCGAGCGATCCGGCGGCCGGCCAGAGAAAGTTCCGCCTGAGATTGTCCCAGGATGCGCGCCGCCAGGCGATCATCGGACCGACGCCCATGAGAAAGACTAGAAATAAAAACAGCGGGACGGTGACGGAATTGAAATAAGGCGCGCCGACGCTGACCTGAACGCCGGCGACCGCTTCGGAAATTAGCGGAAAAATCGTGCCGAGAAAGATCGTGAACAAAGCCGAAACCAGCACGATGTTATTCAGCAAAAAAGCCGACTCGCGACTCACCATCGAGTCGAGCTCCGGTTGTTCCTTCAACAGATCGGCGCGGTACGCAAGCAGGCCGAACGAACCGAGTAAAATAAGGGACAGAAAGGCAAGAAAAAAGCCGCCCACCGGCCCGGAGGAAAAGGCGTGGATCGACGACAGTATGCCGGAGCGCGTGAGAAAGGTGCCGAAGATGGTCAGGCTGAAGGCGATGATAATCAACGAAAGGTTCCAGACCTTGAGCATGCGGCGGCGTTCCTGCACCTGGATCGAGTGGAGAAAAGCGGTCGCCGGCAACCAGGGCATAAACGCCGCGTTCTCTACCGGGTCCCAGGCCCAATAGCCGCCCCAACCGAGGACGTGATACGACCACCAGGCGCCGACCAGATTTCCCACCGTCAAAAAGAACCACGCGATGATTGTCCATCGTCGCGTAGTGGTGATCCAGGCTTCATCGAGCTTGCCCGTGATCAGCGCGGCCATGGCAAAAGCGTAGGGAACGGTGAGACCGACGAATCCGGTGTAGAGAAGCGGCGGATGGGTCATCATGTTGGCGTCTTCGAGCAGTGGATTCAAACCGCGCCCGTCGAGGGGCACCGGTGACACTGTCTCGAAGGGATTGGATACAAAAGCCAGCACGGTCAAGAAAAAAAACGACACAATAGAGAAAATCATGATCACCCAGGGCATCGTATCTCTATGGCGGTCGCGATAGAGCGACGCGGTGATTCCGGAAAATATGATAAGCACCCACTCCCATAACATGAGAGAACCTTCGAGCGCGCCCCACAGCCCGGTCACTCGATAGTAAATGGGAGTCGCGCGCGTGGTATTGAAGGCGACGTACTTGATGGAAAAGTCGAGAGCGATCAGGCCGTAAATAAGTGCGCCGGCTGCCAGCGTCACCAGAACGAACTGGGTGAAAATCGCGTAGCGCGCGTAAGCCAAGAAGCGCTCTTGGCGCGCGCGCGCCGCAACGATAGGGCAGACGATGCCGAAAAACGCGGCCAGCAAAGCCAAAACAACCGACGTGTGGCCCAGGGTCGAGGTCACTTGGCGACGGCTTCCTGGCCCGGAACGAAGCTCTTTGAAGGAGGTTTGCCGTTGGCGTGGGGACTATATTCTTCCGCGTGCTTGGCCATAATCGTCGTTGCTTGGAACACGCCGTCGGCGCCGATCCGTCCTTCGACGACGGCGCCTTTGCCTTCGGTAAAAAGATCCGGCGGCACGCCCTTGAAAAATACCGGAAATGTCGCCGTGCCGTCGGTGAGATCGAAGCGGTAAGTTAGAGTGTCGAGGTTTTTATTCAGCGAGCCTTTGACGACCATGCCGCCCATGCGGAGAAATTTGTCCGCGGAGGCGCGCTCGTTGGCCTTGAGTTCCGATGGCGTGACGAAATAGACGATCGCTTCCTGCATGCCGCCGTAGATCATATAGGAGAGCGCGGCAAGAATAATGATGCCGCCGATCAAGAAACGCCTATTTTTTTTCATCGCCACCAGTCTCTCCCATAGGCCTGAGCTGATCGAGCTCGACTGTAGCGCGGCTATAACGGCGCTTCAAGAAAATCAGATACACCACGAGGGTTCCCCACACAATTCCATATGCGAGAGAGACAAAACCCCAGGGACCCATCAGGCGCCTCGCTCGAGCCGTCGCGCAATAACTTCCTGACGCATCTCGCCGACTCGATAGCGCAGCGACAGCAAATAGAAATAAAGCACCAGAAACGCGACGAAGCTGATCGTCAAGGCCGTCAACATGCTCGGATGGACATTTTCCCACGGCAGCTTGTCGGGCCGCAGAATCGACGGCGGCTGATGCAGCGTGCGCCACCAGTATACTGACATGTGAATCAGCGGTATGTCCAGAAAGCCGATAATCCCCAACACAGCCGCCGCCATGGCGGCACGATTCTCGTCCTCGATAAGTGAGCGCAGCATAAGATAACCCACATAGATCAATAACAAAATAGCCGTTAAAGTTAAGCGCGCATCCCAGGTCCACCACACTCCCCAGGTCGGGCGTCCCCAGACGGACCCCTCAATGATCGTTAGCGCGGTAAAAAGTACGCCAAGCTCGGCCGCCGCATGGGCCAATAGATCGTCGCGCTTCTCGCGCTTCCATAAGTAGAGTCCGCTGCCGATGAAAACCAGAAAGTAGGAGAGATAGGCAATCAAAATACTCGGAAGATGGAGATACATAATGCGCTGAACCTCGCCCTGGTAAGCATCGGGCGGTGCGACGACCAGCGACCAGTAAAGACTGAACAAAACAGTCACGAGGGCGAGGGCGCCGAGAATACCTTTCCTTTTCGTGATGGATCGAGACTGCCTGATCATTTCAACTTTCTATTACCCAATCGAAAATCAGCACTCCCGCAGTCAAAAATATCACATCAAACCCTAAAAGCAGCCGCAGCCATGCCACCTGATCGCCAAACTGGCCGGTGCGCAGCACCTCTTCCATACAGCGAATGGTGGCCAGGATCACGGGAATCATCAGCGGAAAGAGCACCAGCGGCAATAGCAGTTCGCGCGCCCGCGCTCGCAGCGTGATTGCTGACATGAGCGTTCCCAACACACAGAAGCCGACAGTCCCCAACAAGGTAACCAGAAATATTTGCGGTAGCAAATTCCACGCGGGCAGATTGAACAAGATCCAGAATAGCGGGATGACGACGATCTCGACGAGCACCATCAAAATGAGATTGAAAGCGGCTTTGGCGAGAAACAACGCGCCGCCATCGAGCGGCGAAAGCAGCAGGGCGTCGAGATTGTGATTCTCACGCTCGGCCTGAAAGAGTTGCGCCAGACCCAGCGTCCCGGTGAATAGAAACGCCAGCCAAAGCAAACCCGGCGCCATCCCGGCAATTTTATCCGGCGCCAAGTCAAAGGCGAAATTGAAAACGAACAGCAACAGGGTGCCGAAGAAAAACATCGTTAGCAGGCTCTCGCGGCGGCGCAGTTCCAGAAGCGTGTCCTTCCAGAGCATCAACCAGGTTTGGCGCAGAAGCGTCATGAGCCACCATGCGGCAAGAATTCACTGAAGGCTGTCTCGAAAGCGGGCCAGGGTTGCCGCTTCGCCTCATTGAAGGAAAGCCGGCCTTGATTCAAGATGACCACCCGGTCGCAGAGATCGAGCGCGCGCGACACATGGTGCGAAGCCATGACGACGATGCTGCCGCACCTGCACTGATGCTTTAAAAAATTTTCAAGCAAACGGATGCCGCTGCCGTCGAGGACGCCGTAAGGCTCGTCGACCAGTAATAGTTCCGGCTGTAAGAGCATCCATTTGGCGATCGATAGCCGGCATTTCATGCCGCTCGATAAATTGGCTACGTAGTCGCCGGCGCGCTCTGCCAAGCCGACCTGTTCCAGCGCAGAGTCAAGCGACTCTGGGACGAGGCTCTGTTTATACAGCCGGGCGAAAAAGGTAAGGTTTTCTCTGGCCGTGAGGTTGTCGTAAAGATGATCCGAGGGAGCGAGCAGGCCGACGCGAGCGCGCAATTCGGGCATGCTTCGCGAAAAAATCACACCATCAAAGCGGATTTCGCCGGTGGTCGGTGTGATCAGCCCGCTCAGAAGTTTCAGCAGGGTTGTTTTGCCGGCGCCGTTCGGCCCGAGCAGGGCAACGCACTGGCCCGGGGTGAGATCGAGATTGAGATCTCTCAGTGCCCACAAAAACCCGTACGCCCTGGCTAGTTTGTCGACGGTTACACGCAACGCTTCGAGTCCAATCGCTGATGAATGGCAGAGCTGATATGACAATTCGACGACTATAGTGGTGGTATCCGGTTGATTCAAGTCAAAGTCAAATTCAGTGTCAAAGTACCTGTGATTTGACAATACTGCCAAGAGTCCCCTATTTACTTATAACATGCACCAGCCCGCGCGAAGGAGGAATGGATGAATCCGATCGTTACGGTCACAGGATTCTGGGATGCGTTCATCACCAAGATCGCTGTCTTTCTGCCGAACTTGTTTTTTGCGGTTGCAATCATTGTTCTGGGATGGGCGGTCTGTAATATCATCAAAAGAATCGTCGTGCGCTTGCTGAAGCTCTGCCAGTTCGACCTGCTCGCCGAACGCGCCGGCATCAACCGGATTATCGAGCGGGGCGGTATCAAGCAGTCCCCCTCTGATATCGTCGGCCTTTTGGCCTTTTGGTTTCTATTCCTGATCGCCATCGTGACCACGCTCGAGACCCTTAACTTAAGCGGCGCCACAGATACGCTCCACACTATTTATCTTTACATTCCAAAGATCGTCGCCGCGCTTGTGACCCTCATTCTCGGGCTTTACTTCGCGAATTTTTTGGAAACGGTTACGCGCACTTCTTGCGCCAACGCCGGTCTCGAGCAAGCGGGGGCGATCGGTCGCGCTGCTTATATTGGCACGACGATTTTTGTGGTTGCGGGGATCTTTGAGATCCTCGATATCGCCTCTGAGATCGTTATCTGGGCGTTCATTTTGGTTTTTGGAGCGGTTTGTTTGGCTTTGGCTTTAGCCTTCGGGCTAGGTGGCCGGGAAGTTGCGGCGCGTCATCTGGAAAAATGGCTAGAGCGAAAGAAAAACGAATAGTTAGCGCCTTGACTCGCTCTGGCTAATCAGTTAGTTTCTGACAGTTCCAAATACTTTTAAAAGCGAATAGCCTAAGGAGCGGTGGAGATCCGACAAGACCCTTAGGCTATTTTTGCACATGAGGAGGCTATGGCAGAGTACAAAGTGGTAAAAGTCCCAAAGGACGGCGCGAAAATCACCATGGGAGCCAACAAGCAGCTGCAGGTTCCCGACAATCCGATTATTCCGTTCATCGAAGGTGACGGCACTGGCCGCGATATCTGGCGCGCTTCGGTGCGCGTTTTCGATGCCGCGGTGGAAAAGGCCTACAAGGGCAAAAAGAAAATTCACTGGATGGAAGTTTATGCCGGTGAGAAATCCTTCAAGCAGTACAACAGCTGGCTGCATGAAGAGACCGTGCCGGCATTTTCCGAGTTTCTCGTCGGCATCAAGGGCCCGCTGACAACGCCCATCGGCGGCGGCATGACCTCGCTCAATGTCGGGCTTCGTAAATTGCTCGATCTCTACGTCTGCCAGCGCCCCGTGCGCTATTTCAACGGCGTGCCTTCGCCGGTCAAACATCCGGAATACGTCGACATGGTTGTCTTCCGCGAAAACACCGAAGATATCTATACCGGCATCGAGTTCCCCAACGGCACCGAGGCCAATGCCAAATTTAAATCGTACCTCAAAGAAACCTTTCCAAGTGAGTTTGCCAAGATCCGCTTTCCCAATACGGCTGCCGTGGGCCTAAAGCCGGTCTCGGTCGAAGGCACCGAGCGACTGGTGCGCGCAGCGATTCAGTGGTCGCTGGCGAACAAGCGCAAGAACATCAATTTCGTGCACAAGGGCAACATCATGAAGTACACCGAAGGCAAGTTCGCCGAGTGGGGTTATACCCTGGCGAAACGCGAATTTCGCAACGATGTTGTCACCGAGCGCGAGTCTTGGATTCTCGGTAACAAGGAAGCGAAGGCGAATATTTCCGTCGAAGACAACGCCAAGGCCATTGACCCTGGTTTCGAAATGATGTCGCCGGCGCAACAGAACGATATCAAGAAGGAAGTCGAAGAAGCGCTCAAGCTTTGGCCCAGCCACGGTGATGGCAATTGGAAGAAAAAGTTGATGCTTAAAGACTCCATCGCCGACGTGACGCTTCAGTTCGTGCTGATCCGGCCCAAGGATTACGATGTCATCGCGACATTGAACTTGAACGGCGATTATTTGTCCGACGCGTTGGCGGCGCAGGTGGGGGGTATAGGCATCGCGCCCGGAGCCAATATCAACTACGACAGCGGCCACGCGATCTTCGAGGCGACTCACGGAACCGCGCCGAAGTATGCCGATTTGGACAAGGTCAACCCCGGCTCGGTGATTCTGTCCGGCGAAATGATGCTCCGCTATATGGGCTGGCCGGAAGCGGCGGATTTAATCATTAAAGGCATTGAGGGCGCAGTCAATGCCAAAACCGTAACCTACGATTTTGAACGGCTTATGCCTGGCGCGAAGCTCGTCAGCTGTTCCGGATTTGGCGACGCGATCATCGCGAGTATGTAAATATGCGGCGAAGTGCCGGCCGATGTTGTCATTTGGTAAAAATAGGGCGAGGGAGCTATGGCTAGGAAGAAGATAGCGTTGATCGGTGCGGGCAATATCGGCGGGTCGATGGCCCATCTGGCGCTTTTAAAGGGGCTTGGCGATGTCGTTCTTTTCGACGTTATTGAAGGGCTGCCGCAGGGCAAGGCTCTCGATCTTTCGCACGCAGGGCCGATCGAGGGTTTTGACGGCAACGTCAGTGGCACGAACAAGTACGATGATATTGCTGGCGCTGACGTATGCATTGTCACCGCCGGAATCGCGCGCAAGCCGGGTATGAGCCGCGACGACTTATTGGGCACCAACGCGAAGATCTTAACGTCTGTGGCCGAGGGTATCAAAAAACACGCGCCCCATTCGTTCGTGATCGTCATTACCAATCCGCTCGACGCGATGGTGACGTTAATGCAGCGTGCTTTGGGTTTTCCGAAAAGCCGCGTGGTCGGTCAATCGGGAATCCTGGATTCGTCGCGCTATCGATCCTTTATCGCAGAAGAACTCAATGTCTCGGTAAAAAGTGTTCAGGCCATGGTTTTGGGCGGGCACGGTGATGACATGGTGCCCGTTCGGAGTTCCTGCATCATTGGCGGTGTGCCGGTGGAGAAACTAATCCCGTCAAAACGCCTCGACGAGATCGAAGCGCGGGTCCGCAATGCGGGCGGCGAAGTGGTGGCTCTGTTAAAAACCGGGTCAGCCTATTTTTCGCCGGCATCGGCGGCCATTCAAATGACCGAGGCTTTTCTCTTTGACAAAAAGGAAATCCTTCCGTGCGCGGCATTGCTCGAGGGCGAGTACGGCGTCAGTGGCTATTACTTTTGCGTCCCAGTCATGATCGGTGCGGGCGGCGTGGAAAAAATCATCGATATCCATCTCAATGCCGCCGACAAGAAGGCCTTCGATGAATCGCTCGGCCATGTTAAAGATATCGTGCAGGCGATGAATCGGGTTTTGGGCGTTTCTTAAGTGCTTGATCAGGTAGATTAGTTTCGGGTTCTGCGCATTTCTGCCAACGCTGCGTTGTTGGTACGTCTGCATGCCGCCGTACACGGATGAACATCCACGAGTTTCAAGCTAAAGCAATTCTCAAGCGCTTCGGCGTGCCTGTGCCGCGCGGCAGCGTCGCCCTAACGCCCGAGGAGGCGAAGGCGGCCGCAGTGGAGCTCGGCGGCGGCGTGTGTGTCGTCAAGGCGCAGATTCATGCTGGCGGGCGCGGTAAGGGCGGTGGGGTTAAAGTCGTCAAGAACCCCGATCAGGCTGCGGACGCCGCTGGCTCCATGCTCGGTAAAAATCTCGTGACGCATCAAACCGGCCCGGAAGGCCGCCGGGTGCGCCGTGTGCTAGTCGAGCAAGGGCTCAACATCGGGCGCGAGCTTTATCTCGCTCTGGTGTTGGACCGAACGCAGTCTCGCGTCACGGTCATTTGTTCCCCAGACGGCGGCGTCGAGATCGAAGAAGTCGCAGATAAGCATCCCGAAAGGATTTTAAAAGAAACCATCGACCCGGTGATAGGGCTCGCGCCTTTTCAGTGCCGGCGCCTGGCGTTTGCACTGGGAGTGCCGCCGGAATTGACCAGCAAGATGGCCGGGGTGATGCAGGGTCTCTATCAGGCTTTTCAAGATTGTGACGCGTCCTTGGCGGAGATCAATCCATTGATTATCACCGTCG
The DNA here is from genome assembly GCA_946478635.1 of uncultured Pseudomonadota bacterium. The sequence goes on along the minus strand of CAMLCX010000005.1, from coordinate 20,965 downwards.
AAGGCGAGGTCATGGCGTTGGACGCCAAGATGAATTTCGACAGCAACGCTTTTTTTCGCCAAAAAGAAATCGTTGCGCTGCGCGATCTCAACGAAGAGGATCCGCGCGAGGTGGAGGCGAGCAAGCACGATCTTTCTTATATTTCCCTCGACGGCAATATCGCATGCATGGTGAATGGCGCCGGGCTGGCAATGGCGACCATGGACATCATCAAGCTTTACGGCGGCGAGCCGGCCAACTTTCTCGATGTCGGCGGAGGCGCCAATAAGGAAAAAGTCGCCCAGGCCTTCAGAATTCTTTTGGCCGATCCGCGTGTGCGCGGAGTGCTGATCAATATTTTTGGCGGCATCATGCGCTGCGATATTTTGGCCCAGGGGGTTGTCGACGCCGCGCGCGAGCTTAAGATGGGCGTCCCGCTGGTCGTGCGCATGCAGGGAACCAACGTGGAGCTTGGCCGGAAGATCCTGGCCGATTCGGGCCTGACAATTATTTCGGCGGAGACCATGGCCGAGGCGGCCGAGAAGATCGTGGCTGCCGTCAGTAGAGCATAATCGAGGATCGAGAATAGAGGATGGAGGATCGCTATCCTCGATCATCCATCCTCGGTTTTTTAGAAATGTCCATACTGGTTAACAAACAGACACGCGTTCTTACCCAGGGCATCACCGGAGCCACGGGGCAATTTCACACCAAAGCGTGCAAGGAGTACGGCACGCAAATGGTTGCCGGGGTAACGCCAGGCAAGGGCGGCACCGCTTACGAAGGCATTCCGATCTTCGACACGGTCGAACGCGCGGTTAGCGAAACTGGCGCCAATGCAACGGTGATTTACGTGCCGCCGCCGTTTGCCGCCGATGCGATTCTCGAAGCGGCCGATGCCGGCATTGCGCTGATTATTTGCATAACCGAAGGCGTCCCGGTGCGCGATATGGTCAAGGTAAAAAGATACCTCCTGGGGAGCAGCTCACAGTTGCTTGGTCCGAATTGCCCTGGAACAATTACACCGGGAGAATGCAAAATCGGCATTATGCCGGGCCATATTCACAAACCGGGAAAGATCGGTGTGGTTTCGCGCAGTGGCACATTGACCTATGAAGCGGTGGACCAGCTCACTCGTTTGGGGATGGGGCAATCGACGTGCGTCGGCATTGGCGGTGATCCCGTGCATGGGTTTGAGTTCGTCGATGTGTTGAAACTCTTTAGTGAGGACGCGGGAACCGACGCGGTGGTGATGATCGGCGAAATCGGCGGCAGCGCGGAGGAAGAGGCTGCGGCCTGGATCAAGGCGAATATGAAAAAACCCGTGGCCGGCTTTATCGCGGGCCAAACGGCGCCACCGGGTAAGCGCATGGGGCATGCCGGGGCGATCATTTCCGGAGGCAAGGGCACCGCCGGGGAGAAAATTGAAGCGATGAAACAGGCTGGGATTCACATGGCAAACTCGCCGGCCGCTATCGGCCGGACAATGCAGGAGGCGTTAGCAGTTTAATGAGCGTGGAAAAAACTTTGTCGATCATCAAGCCGGATGCCGTGGGCAGAAATCTCATTGGTGAGATTCTGCGGCGTTTCGAGGGCGCGGGACTGAGAATCGCTGCGGCAAAACTTTTGCGGCTCTCACCGGAACGGGCCCAGGCGTTTTATGCTGTCCATAAGGAACGGCCTTTTTTTTCGGGCCTGTGCGTTTATATGTCCTCAGGCCCGATCTTCGTATCGGTTTTGGAGGGCGAAAGTGCGATCACGAAGAATCGCGAGATCATGGGCGCTACCGATCCAGCGAAGGCCGCGCCCGGGACCATTCGCAAGGATTGGGGCAATGACGTCGAGCAGAACGCAGTCCACGGTTCGGATGGACCCGAAACCGCCGCCAGTGAAATTGCTTTCTTCTTCAGGCCGGACGAAGTTCTCTAACCTGCCGTCTGTGGTCCGATTCGGTGCTGGATGTTCTCGTGAAGCGCAATATCAAGGATTTGAGCTTCCAGGAGCTGGCGGCTTTTCTCAGTGAACGCAAGCAGCCGGCATATCGCGCCAACCAGATCCGCCAATGGTTGTTTAAAAAACGCGCCACCGCTTTCGGCGATATGACCAACCTAGCGCGGTCCCTGCGCGACCAATTGGAAGAGAGTTTCGCGATGGACCGGATGAAGACGGTGCGGCGTGTGGAATCGCGCGACGGCACGGTAAAGTTTCTCTTCGGTCTTGGCGATGGTGAAACCATTGAAAGCGTGCTGATTCCCGAAGCCCGCCGGCTGACCCTTTGTATCTCCACCCAGGTTGGTTGCGGTTTCGGCTGCGCATTTTGCGCCACGGCTGTGATGGGGCTCAAGCGAAACCTGACGGCGAGCGAAATCGCGGACCAGGTTATTGAAGCGAGCCGCACTTTGGGCGCCGGCGAGCGCATCACCCACGTGGTTTTAATGGGAATGGGCGAGCCATTGGCGAACTATGCACAGACCGTGAGCGCGCTGGAGATCATCACGGACGGTGAGTGGGGCATCGGCATTTCGCCCCGCCGCGTCACCCTTTCCACTGTCGGTTTGGTGCCGCAGATCGAGAAGCTCATGGAGGAGACGCGGGTCAATCTGGCGATTTCGCTGCACGCGCCGACGAATGCACTCCGGGGCGAGTTGATGCCCGTGAACCGGAAATATTCTCTCGAGCAATTATTGGATTGTTGCCGCAAGCTGCCGATTCCGCGCCGCAAGCGAATTACCTTCGAGTACGTGTTGCTTGGGGATGTCAACGATTCCGAACAACAAGCGCACCAGCTGGCCCGCCTGCTCCGTGGCATTCCCAGCAAAGTCAACGTGATTCCTTTTAATCCGCATCCCGGCAGCAGGTTCGTGCGACCGACGCCAGAGCGAATCGAGCGCTTTCAAGATGTTTTGCGCGAAGAGGGTATGCAGGTTAATGTGCGCCGGCCGCGGGGCGACGACATTCAGGCCGCGTGCGGCCAGCTTCAGGGCGAGGAGACAGGGCGGGCGCGGCGGGGCGGTGTCGCCGCCGAAGCGATCTGAACGAAATGGCAAGCCCAATCATCGGCGTCATCGGCGGCAGCGGCTTGTACCAGATGGAAGGGCTGCGGCGGGTCCGTGAGATCGCCGTCAAAACGCCCTTTGGTAAACCATCGGACAAGCTTATCCGCGGTCGCCTAGGCGAAGCCGAATTGATTTTCCTGCCGCGCCATGGCCAAGGCCATCGCTGGCTGCCAACGGAGATCAATTTTCGCGCGAACATTTTCGCGCTCAAGAAGCTCGGCGTAGAGCGAATTATTTCGGTAAGCGCGGTGGGCAGCTTGCGGGAGGATATCGCGCCGGGTCATCTCGTTGTTCCCGACCAATTTATCGACCGGACGAGCCAGCGTCCGAGCACTTTCTTCGGTCGCGGGTTGGTCGCGCATGTGGGCTTGGCGGAACCGTTTTGCAAAGATCTCTCCGGCGAATTAGTCAAGTCGGCGCGCGCCGAAGGCGCCCACGTTCATGCCGGGGGCACTTATCTTTGCATGGAGGGTCCGCAGTTTTCCACGAGAGCAGAATCGCATCTCTATCGGAGTTGGAACGCTCACGTGATCGGCATGACCAATCTCCAGGAGGCTAAGCTCGCGCGTGAGGCGGAGATTTGTTTCGGCACGCTGGCGCTCGCTACGGACTACGATTGTTGGAACGAGAACGCGCGGGACGTCGAAATCGAGCACGTCCTGGCGGTGCTCAAGAACAACGTCGATCTGGCGCAGCGCACGATTCGTCGCGCCGTGGCCGAACTCACGCAAACCCGCACGTGCGCCTGTGCCTCGGCGTTAAAGGATGCTATCATCACGGAGCGAGCGCGGATTCCAAAGAGGTTGCGCGCTCAATTGGGCCCCATTGTTGGGAAATATCTATGAGTGTTTTGGTCGTCGGCACAGTCGCATTTGATTCCATTGAAACGCCATTTGGCTCGGCCGAGCGCATTCTCGGCGGGTCGGCGGCTTATTTCGCGCTCGCCGCCAGCTTTTTTTCCCCGGTGCGGATCGTCGGCGTGGTCGGCGAGGATTTTCCGCAGGATTACCTGGATATTTTCACCCAGCGGAATATCAACATCGAGGGCATCCAGCGGGCCAAGGGAGACACCTTCCACTGGCGCGGGCGCTACCATGAGGACATCAACCTTCGCGACACCATAGAGCTGCACCTGAACGTTCTGGCCGGATTCGAGCCCAAGCTGCCGGAGGCCTACCGGGACGCCGAATACGTTTTTCTCGGCAACAGCGCTCCCGCCATACAGATGGAAGTGCTGCGCCAGATCCGCCGGCTCAAGCTCGTCGTCTGCGACACCATGGATCATTGGATCCGTGAAAACCAGCAGGAGCTGAAGCAAGTGTTGGAGCGCATCGAGATCCTCGTGGTGAACGACTCCGAGGCACGACTGCTAAGCGGTTATGACAATATTCTGAAAGCGGCGCGGGCGATTCTTAAAATGGGCCCCAAGATGGTTCTGATCAAGCGCGGTGAGTACGGTGTGCTGCAGTTTTCCGATTCTTCGATGTTTGCCACCCCCGCTTATCCGCTGGAGGATGTCTTCGATCCGACCGGAGCGGGCGATTCTTTTGCCGGCGGTTTCCTCGGGCAACTCGCCCGCTCGGGGGATCAAAGCCAGGGCGGTTTGCGCCGCGCCATCGTTTACGGTTCGGTGGTGGCATCGTTCGCGGTCGAGGATTTCGGCGTAAAGAGGCTTACCGACCTGTCGCTGGTGGAAATTGAAGAACGCTACCAGCGCTTCGTTCAGCTGACCGATTTTCATTCCTGAGCCGATGGAGCTTTCGATCGTCGTTCCCGTTTACAACGAGGAAGAGAACGTCGAGCCGTTAATCGGCGAGATTCATGGCGCGTTGGCGCCGGCCAGGAAATCCTACGAGATTGTCGCCGTGGATGACGGCAGCCGCGACGGCACCTTCGCTGTCCTGAGCCGACTCCAGCGGCGCGACCCGGCACTGAGCGTTATCCGCCTCAAACGCAATTTTGGGCAAACGGCCGCGTTGGCAGCGGGATTGGCCTACGCTAGAGGCGCGGTGGTGGTGCTTATGGACGGCGACGGACAAAACGATCCTGCCGATATACCGGCCATGCTCGCAAAGATCGAAGAGGGCAACGATTTGGTGGCTGGATGGCGTTTCCACCGGCGGGATCCGTTTTTTAGCCGCCGCTTACCTTCAATGATCGCAAACCTTTTGATATCCTGGACAACTAAAGTGAAGTTACATGACTACGGCTGCACCCTTAAAGCCATGCGCAAGGACATCGCCAAAGAACTCAGGCTCTACGGCGAGATGCATCGGTTTATTCCGGCCATCGCCTATGAGAGGGGCGCGCAGATCGCCGAGCTCAAAGTCAATCATCGACCGCGGCTGCGCGGCACATCCAAGTACGGCATCACGCGCACTCTGAGGGTGGTGTTGGATCTGCTGACGGTGAAGTTCTTAAGCAGCTATTCAACTCGGCCCGCGCATGTGTTCGGACCGATTGGAGTGATCAGCGGCGGAACGGGATTTCTAATCGCGCTTTATCTAACCATGCAAAAGTTTGTTTATGATGTCGATATTGGCAGCCGGCCGCTTCTGTTCCTGGCAATTCTGCTAATTTTTATCGGCTTTCAGTTCGTCACCATGGGGTTGTTGGGCGAAATGCTGGCGCGGACCTATCATGAATCCCAGGACCGAACCGTCTACGTCATCGGCGAGGTACTGCGCAGCGGAGAAAAAACATGAACCTGGCGGTGATCGGCACCGGGTACGTCGGTTTGGTCGCGGGCACCTGCTTTGCGGAGAGCGGCAACGATGTGGTCTGTGTCGATATCGATCAAAAAAAGATCGATATGCTCAATAGCGGCAAGGTGCCGATTTATGAGCCCGGCCTGGAAGAGATGGTTCGGCGCAATGCCGCGGAGCAGCGGCTGGCGTTCAGCACGGACCTTGCGGGCGCGGTAAAAAAATCGGCGATCATTTTTATCGCCGTCGGCACGCCCCAGGGACCCAACGGCAACGCCAATCTGGACTACGTGCGCGCCACGGCAAAAGGGATTGCCCGCGCGATGGATAGCTTCAAAATCGTCGTCACCAAGAGCACGGTGCCCGTAGGCACCGCCGATCAGATCCACCAATGGATTGCGGAGGAAACAGCCCAGCCGTTTGCAGTTGTTTCCAATCCGGAATTCTTGAAAGAGGGGGCGGCGGTCGAGGACTTCATGAAGCCGGATCGGGTCGTTCTGGGCGGCAATCATGGCGAGGCATTGGATGCGGTGAAAGAGTTGTACGAACCGTTCGTTCGTACCGGCAATCCGATCCTCATCATGGATACCCGTAGCGCCGAGATGAGCAAGTATGCGTCCAATGCCATGCTGGCGACCAAGATTTCCTTTATCAACGAAGTGGCGCGGTTGTGCGAGCGGATGAACGCGGATATCGGCGAGGTGCGGCGCGCGATCAGTTTGGACCGCAGAATCGGTCCGCACTTTATTTTTCCCGGCGTCGGTTACGGTGGTTCCTGCTTTCCCAAGGATATTCGCGCGATGATCGGCATGGGTGGCGATAGTCCGGAAATGGTTTTGCTCAAGGCGGTGGAATCGGTAAACGAGCGGCAAAAAGGGTTGCTCGTGGAAAAAGTCAAGCGCCACTTTGGTTCGAACCTGGCGGAGTTCACTTTTGCGGTATGGGGGCTCGCGTTCAAGCCGAGAACCGACGATATGCGCGATGCGCCGGCGATCACTGTGATTGATTCGCTCATCGAAGCGGGCGCTCAGGTCCATGCGTACGATCCCGAGGCTACGGAAGAAGCAAAGAAAATATTTGGTACGCGGATTCGCTACGCTGGTCGAAACTACGATGCCTTGGACGGCGCGTCTGCGCTGCTCGTATTGACGGAATGGAATGAATTTCGCCGCCCCGATTTTGCGCGCATCAAACGGCTGTTGCAACAACCGGTGATTTTCGACGGCCGCAACCTTTATGATCCTGTCGATTTGGCCAAGCTGGGATTTACCTACTACTCCATAGGACGGAATCATGTCTAGATACCTGGTCACCGGCGGCGCCGGTTTTATCGGATCGCATCTCTGCGAGAGCTTTCTCAATCAGGGGCATGAGGTCCTCTGCATGGACAACTACTCGACCGGTGCGAAACAAAACGTCGGCGCGTTCCTGAAAAATCCGCGGTTTCGGTTTATCGATCACAACGTCAGCCGGTACATCGAAGTGCCGGAGCCGCTCGACTACATCCTCCATTTTGCTTCACCCGCAAGCCCGGTGGATTATTTGGAACTGCCGATTCCCACGCTCAAAGTGGGCGCATTGGGAACGCACAACACCTTGGGTTTGGCCAAGGCGAAGAGCGCCGTGTACCTGCTGGCGTCGACGTCCGAGGTTTACGGCGATCCCCTGGTCCGGCCGCAAAATGAGGAATACTGGGGCAACGTGAATCCGATCGGCCCCCGCGGCGTTTACGACGAGGCCAAGCGCTTTGCCGAGGCCATGACCATGGCCTACCATCGTTATCACGGCTTGAATACGCGGATCGTGCGAATTTTTAATACCTATGGGCCGCGCATGCGCTTGCACGACGGGCGGGTGGTGCCAAATTTCATCATGCAGGCTCTTAAAGGTGAACCGCTCACGGTTTATGGCCAGGGCCAGCAGACCAGGAGTTTTCAGTATGTCGACGATTTGGTCGAAGGCCTCAACAAGCTGCTGGCGGCGGATCATCACCTTCCGGTGAACATTGGCAACCCGCACGAAATGACAGTACTTGAATTCGCCGAGAAGATCATCGCGCTCACTGGCTCGAAGAGCGAGATTATCTATAAGCCCTTGCCGGAGGACGATCCCCAGGTGCGCCAGCCGGACATCGCCAAGGCTAAGAAAATTCTCGGCTGGGAGCCCAAAGTCAAGCTGGAAGAGGGGCTCGTAAAAACCATCGAATATTTTCGCGCCCGGTTGAAGGAGCAGGCGTGAGAATCGTTGTCACAGGAGGCGCCGGGTTCATCGGGTCGAATATCGTCGATGCCTATCTGGAGCGCGGCCACGAGGTACATATCCTTGACGACCTTTCCACGGGTCGGGAAAGCAATGTCAATAAACAGGCGGCACTGCATCAAGTCGATATCGCGGACGCGGAGGCGGCGCGCCTGATCGAACGGATCAAGCCAGATGCCTTGAGCCACCATGCCGCGCAGATGGATGTGCGCCACTCGGTATCGGATCCGGCGTTCGATGCGCGAGTCAATATTCTCGGGTTTATCAATTTGCTCCAAGCCTGCAAGAACTCCGGCGTTAAGAAAGTAATCTTTGCTTCTTCGGGCGGCGCGGTTTATGGCGAGCAGGATGTATTTCCGGCAGCGGAAGATCACCCGACTCGACCGGCGAGCCCTTACGGCGTCAGCAAACGTTCGGGTGAGCTTTATCTCTCTTATTATCAACAAGCCTTCGGCTTGCCGTACATTGCGCTCCGCTATGCCAACGTCTACGGCCCGCGACAATCAGCCAAGGGCGAGGCCGGCGTCGTGGCGATTTTTTTATCTTTACTGTTGGCGGGAAAGACTCCTCTCATCAACGGCGACGGCGGGCAGACGCGCGATTACGTCTACGTCGGCGATGTCGTCGCCGCCAATGTGGCGGCGCTCGAGTCGTCCTACATCGGTCCGATCAACATCGGCACCGGCGTGGAGACCGATGTGGTGAATATTTTCCAACATCTGCGCCGGGCCGTCGGCAGCCAGGCTGACGCCCAGCATGGTCCGGCAAAAACCGGGGAACAAAGGCGCAGTTGCTTGGACACGCGCCGCGCAGCGGAAGTCCTTGGTTGGCGCCCGCAAATGACCCTGGCGGACGGGCTGCAGCGTACGGCCGCATACTATCGAGAAACCACCGGCTGATGATTCTCGATCATATCCGAAATTTTTCCATCATCGCGCACATCGATCATGGCAAATCGACTCTGGCGGACCGGCTGCTGGAGTTTACCGGAGCGGTGAGCGCGCGCGAAAGAACCGATCAGATCCTCGACAGCATGGACCTCGAACGCGAGCGCGGGATCACCATCAAAGCAAGTCCGGTCTGTTTGAGCTATCGGGCCAAGAACGGCAAGGAGTACAAGCTCAATCTTATCGATACTCCCGGTCACGTGGATTTCACCTACGAAGTTTCGCGCAGCCTGGCGGCTTGCGAAGGCGCTTTACTTGTCGTCGATGCGGCACAAGGCGTGGAAGCCCAGACCGTGGCGAACGTGCATATGGCCCTGGACCACAACCTGGAAATTCTCCCGGTGATCAACAAGATCGATTTGCCGAGCGCCGAGCCTGAGCGCGTCAAGCACGAAATCGAGGACGTCATCGGGTTGGATGCGTCCACCGCGGTGATGGTGAGCGCAAAAGAGGGGATCGGCACCGAGGATGTTCTCGAAGCGATTATCCGATATTTTCCGCCCCCCAAGGGCGATCCTGCGGCGCCGCTACGCGCCCTTATCGTCGATAGTTGGTTCGATCCTTACCATGGCGCGGTGGTGATGACGCGCGTCTTCGACGGCACGGTCAAAAAAGGAACCAAGATCCGCATGATGGCGAGCGGCAATGCCTTCGAAGTGCTTCGCCTCGGGGTATTCTCGCCGGTGCCTGTCGAAGTCGCGGAACTCAAAGCAGGCGATGTCGGTTTTATCATGGCCGGGATCAAAGAAGTGGCCGAAACCCAGATCGGCGACACGGTGACGACCGACGATTGCCCGACCGATGCGTCGCTGCCCGGATTCAAGCCGATGAAGCCGATGGTCTTCAGCGGCCTTTATCCGACCGATTCGGGGCAATACCAGGCCATGCGCGACGCGCTGGAAAAGCTTCGTCTCAATGACTCGTCATTTACGTACGAGCCCGAGACCTCCCAGGCTCTGGGCTTTGGCTTTCGATGCGGCTTTCTCGGCCTATTGCATATGGACATCGTGCGCGAGCGGCTGGAGCGGGAATTCACCCTCAGTCTGATCACGACGGCGGCGACGGTTATTTACCGGGTGGTGACCGTTACCGGCGACGTGTTGATGATCGATAACCCGGTAAGGCTTCCCAACGAATCCGAGATCGAGCGTATCGAAGAGCCGGTCATCCAGGCGACGCTCCACTTGCCCCAGGAATTTCTCGGCGGGGTGCTGAAGATTTGCGAAGAGAAACGCGGCATCCAAAAAGAAATCCGCTACCTGGGACCAAAACGCGCGGTGATGGTTTATGAGTTGCCGCTCAATGAGATTGTGGTAGATTTTTATGATAGGTTAAAGTCGGTCAGCCGCGGCTACGCCTCCATGGACTATGAATTGGCCGGCTATCGGACCGCGGACCTGGTCAAACTTGATGTGCGCATCAACGGCGACGTCGTAGACGCCATGTCGATGATCGTTCACCGGGAGAAGGCCTACCATCGCGGCCGCGACTTGGTGCAAAAAATGCGCGAGCTGATCCCGCGGCAGCTCTTCGAAGTCGTCATCCAGGCCGCCATTGGTAGCCGGGTGATCGCGCGCGAGGCGGTAAAAGCACTACGGAAAAATGTCACCGCGAAGTGCTACGGTGGTGACATCACGCGCAAGCGCAAGCTCCTCGAGCGCCAGAAGGAAGGCAAAAAGCGCATGAAGCAAGTCGGCAAAGTGGAAATTCCCCAGGAAGCGTTTCTTGCCGCTTTGAAAGTCTAGCACGGATAAAGGTATGGCGTCGGAAAAGGTAAATAAGGTGAAAGAACAGAGCATAATGGATCAACCCGCGACGGTGAAAGCTAAGTCGGCTTTTCGCGAATATGCAGAAGCCATTATCATGGCGCTTCTTTTGGCGCTGTTCATTAGGACGTTCATCGTCCAGGCGTTCAAGATTCCGTCCGGTTCGATGATTCCAACCCTGGAGATCGGTGACCATATCCTGGTCAACAAGCTTTCCTACGGCTTGCGGATACCGTTTCTCGAACGCTATCTGTTGCAGTATGGAAACCCGCAACGGGGCGAAGTCGTTGTGTTCATTTATCCCGAAGACCGCTCGAAAGACTTCATTAAACGAGTGATTGCCGTTGGCGGGGACACGGTTGAGGTTCGCGCCAAGAAGATATTTATAAATGGTAAACCCATTGAGGACCCGCATGGCCATTTCGTCGGTTATGACCCGCTGGCGGGTGGTGCGGGTAGCGGTGATGACTACGGTCCGAAAACCGTGCCTCAGAATAGTATCTTTGTCATGGGCGATAATCGTGACCGGAGTTACGACAGTCGATTCTGGGGCTTTGTCGATTTGAACGATGTGCGCGGCAAGGCATTTCTCATCTATTGGTCATGGGACGGCAACGATCGCTGGGTGCGCTGGGAGCGACTCGGCAATTTGATTTATTGATCTCTCCAACCCAGAGCGGTGTTTTTTCGTATAGTCCCGGGGTACCGGTTAAGAACAAAATAAGAGTGTGGAGTGAACGCAGCTGTGGGATTTGGTGGCCGTGGAGAGGTTTATGAGTAAAAAAATAAGAATCTTATTGACGTCTTGGTCGGCGTTAATTCTCGTATTGGTGGTCGTGAACATCCTCATCGCCCTGGGCAATCAGTCGATACAAGCCGAAATGGCCGAGCGCCAGCAGGAAATCGCTCAGACGATCCAGCTCGAAACGCTCAATCGCCAGCTCGTCACGGTGCTGGCGAATATGGCAATCAAGAGCAACGACGAGCAATTGAAAAAAATATTGGCCGACACCGGGATCAATCTGGACGCGGCGCCGGAAGCGGCGCCGTCGAAAAAGTGAGGCATCATGGTTGAGGAGATCGAAAACACCAACGAGGCCGAGACTCCAGTCGTGGTTGAAAAATCGCCCTTGACTCTGCCGCTGATGCTCATTTTGGTGGCGCTGACAGTTTACTTCGGTTTCCAGACTTTGCAGTTCTTATTCGAGCGAAACAACCTCGTCATGGTCAAAGTCTCGCAGGAGGCGGCGATCCAGGAGGCGCAGAAGATCCAGGCGCAATTTAAAACCTTAGTCGGTAAAACCAGCGAGCTTGCCGATAAAGGCCACGCCGGCGCGAAGATGGTCATGGAAGAATTGCTCAAGCGCGGTGTGAGTTCCGCGCCGCAGCCCGCGACTCCGGACACCAAGATGCCAGGAAAAGTAGAGACCAAGCCCGCCAAGTAATAGGCCGGAGTCTAGAGCATTTTCCGGAAAGTAAAGTTTCGTGCCTCGGGCGGCTTATTTTCCACCGCTCTTACGGACGTGAGTCCACCTTCAGCTCTCCGTCAATTCAAACGCCGGTAAATTTGATTTCAAACGCTGTGTGCTTGACCCCGGGGCGTTTTCTTTTTAGCCTGGTCTTTGCGCGCCGGGGCGCGGAGATCTGTTGAGCCTCTCATTATTTCATCCCATCGTTCAGCGCTGGTTCACGGGGCGCTTCGAGAATCCTACGCTCGCGCAGCGGCAAGGCTGGGAAGCCATTGCCGCGGGGAAATCGACGCTGATCGCGGCGCCGACGGGATCAGGTAAAACCCTGGCGGCGTTTCTGTGGTCCATCGACCGGTTGATCAAGCGGGCGTTGGCCGGGGAGCTGAATGAGCGCACCAGCGTCGTGTACGTCTCTCCGCTTAAAGCGCTTGGCAACGATATTGCGAAAAATCTTCAGGCGCCGCTGGCGGAGATCTATGACTTGGCGGGGCGTGAAGGAATTCTCTTGCCGACAATTCGCGTTGCCGTGCGCTCGGGCGATACGCCGGCCCATGAGCGCCAGGCCATGGTGCGGCGACCGCCGCACATTCTGATCACGACGCCGGAGTCTCTCTACATTTTGCTCACAGCGTCGCGCAGCCGGGAGTTTTTGAGCAGCGCCGAGACACTGATTGTCGATGAGATACACGCCGTGGCGCAGGATAAGCGCGGCGCGCATCTGGCACTCTCCCTCGAGCGGCTCGATGCTTTGGCCCGCCGACGCCTGCAACGGATAGGCTTGAGTGCGACACAGAAACCGATTGAAGAGGTTGCCCGCCTGCTGATCGGATCCAAGCATATCCGCGCGGACGGTGCGCCTGATTGCTCGATCATCGACGTCGGCCACCGGCGCGAGATGGAACTCAGCATTGAAGTTCCAGATCAGGAGCTCGGACCGATTATTCGTCAGGATATCTGGTCGGCGGTCTACGATAAGGTCGTCGAGCGGGTCCAAGCGCACCGCACGACCCTGGTGTTCGTCAACACGCGCCGTCTGGTCGAGCGGGTGGCGCACCAGTTGACCGAAAGACTGGGCGAGGGCAAGGTCGGCGCGCATCATGGCAGCCTTTCGCGCAAAATGCGCTTAGAGGTCGAAGAGAAACTCAAGTCCGGCGAGTATTCCGTCGTCGTGGCAACGGCGTCGTTAGAGCTCGGCATCGATATCGGCCAAGTCGACCTGGTTTGTCACATCGGTTCGCCGCGCAATCTCGCGGTGCTTTTGCAGCGAGTCGGTCGGTCCGGTCACTGGCTTGGCGCGATTCCGAAAGGTGTTTTTTACCCGCTGACGCGGGACGATTTGCTGCAAACTGTCGCTGCGATCCGGGCGGTCCGACAAGGCCAGTTGGACAAGCTATCGATTATTCAGAAACCTCTCGATATTTTGGCGCAGCAAATGGTCGCCGCGGTGGCGAGTTTGGAATTGACCACAAAGAGCCCGGCGGGACGGAGTACCCCCTCCTTCATCCTCCCCCGCAACGCGGGGGAGGAAAGAGGTGGGGGTGAAAACAATATTAGAGATGAGGCTGGAATTAGCGAAGATGAGTTGTGGCAGCTGGTGCGCTCGGCTTACCCGTATAAGGATTTAACCCGCGACGATTTTGATCAACTGATCGAGATGCTCAGCGAGGGCGTTGAAACCCGGCGCAGCCGGCGGAGCGCCTATCTTCACCGTGACCGCATCCATGGCATGCTGCGCGCGCGGCGCGGCGCGCGTCTGACGGCGATCACCAACGGCGGCGCAATTCCCGACACGGCGGATTACCGGGTCGTTGAATTTCCCAGCGAAACGTTCGTCGGCACGGTGAATGAAGATTTTGCCATCGAGAGTCTCGCCGGCGATATATTCTTGCTGGGCAATCATTCCTGGCGCATTCGGCGCGTCGGTTCCGGTGTGGTTTGGGTCGAGGATGCCCAGGGCTTGCCGCCGAGTATTCCATTTTGGATGGGCGAGGCGCCGGCGCGGACCCTTGAATTGTCGGCGGCGGTTTCCGACCTGCGTAAAGCCGTCGCCGAAAAACTCGCGGACCGCGTGCTGGCGGTCGCGTGGCTGATGGCCGAAGTATCGATGACGCAAAGTGCCGCCGAGCAGATCGTCGGTTACGTCGCCGACACCGTGCAAATGCTCGGCACTGTGCCAGCCCAGGACAAGGTGATCGCCGAGCGGTTTTTCGACGAAGCGGGCGGCATGCAATTAATTATTCATTCGCCCTGGGGCGGGCGCATCAATCGCGCCTGGGGCCTCGCACTGCGCAAGCGTTTCTGCGTGAGCTTCGATCGTGAGCTTCAAGCGGCGGCCACTGATGACGGCCTGTGTATTTCTTTGGTCGAGCAGCATTCGTTTCCTTTGAGCGATGTGTTTTCCATGCTGCGGCCGGGAAACGTCGAATACAATCTGACCCAGGCGGCGCTTGCCTCGCCGATGTTCGACAACCGCTGGCGCTGGAACGCCACCCGTGCCCTGGCGATCAAGCGCCACAACGGTGGTCGGAAAGTTCCGGTGGCGCTGCAGCGCATGCGCGCCGAAGATCTTCTCGCCGCGGTATTCCCCGAGCAGGTGATGTGTCAGGACAATCGCAGCGGTCCGGTGGAGCTTCCCGATCATCCGCTGGTCAAAGAAACCATGGGCGATTGCCTTCATGAGGCCATGGACGTCGATGGTCTAGCGGAGATACTTTCGCGCATCGAAAGCGGTGCGCTTCAGACGCTGGCTGTCGACACGCCGGCGCCGTCGCCGATGGCGCATGAAATCCTCAACGCCAATCCGTACGCTTTTCTCGATGATGCGCCGCTTGAAGAGCGGCGCGCACGCGCCGTGTCTTTGCGCCGTGTCGATCCACGACTCGCGCAAGAGTTTGGCCGACTCGATCCTGACGCCATCGAAGAGGTTTGTCGCCAGGCTTGGCCGGAAGTTCGCAACGCGGACGAGTTGCACGATCTTTTGCTCGGAATCGGTTTATTGCCGGAGTATTGGCGGCCGCATTGGCGTGCTTTGGCAGAAGCCTTGATCAAAGGCGGCCGCGCGACCGTCGTAATCTGGCCGGCGGTGGAGGCCGGCGAACAGCGCGCTTACGTCGCTGCAGAAAAAACTGATTTGATTCGCCTCGCCATACCGTCGGCTTCGTTAGTTCCGGCGGTCGAGTTGCCGCTTGGTTTCGATGAAAGAACGGCATCCGAGGAGGATGCGTATAAGAAAATTGTGCAGGGATGGCTCGAAGTCAGCGGCCCAATCCGCGCGAGTGGCCTGGCGGCCCGCTTGGGTTTGCCACGCGAGAGGATCGAGTCCGCTTTGCTTGCATTGGAAAGCGCCGGCGTGGTTTTGCGCGGTCAATTCACCGCAGATCAACCAGTCGGCGAGACCGAATGGTGTGACCGCGTCTTGCTCGCGCGCATTCATCGCCTGACGCTCGGGCGCATGCGCAAGGAGATTGAGCCGGTTTCGGCGGCCGATTTCATGCGTTTTCAATTGACTTGGCAGCATGTGACGCCGGGCACGAAGCTTCGCGGCCGTGATGGCCTTCTACAGGTGATTCGACAACTCCAGGGTTTGGAATTGCCGGGGCCTGCGTGGGAGCAGCAGGTTTTGCCCGGACGAATCGAACATTATGACCCCGCCGATCTCGAGCATCTTTGTCTTGCAGGCGTGGTTGCGTGGGGACGGCTCAAGTCCGGCGCCGCAACAGACGGCGACGATGCCGAGCCGCCGTTGCGATCGGCGAAACGAAGCAGACGAATGCTCGCTCCGGCGCGAAATGCGCCGATCGCGTTTCTGGTACGCGACGATATCGATGTTTATTTGGCAGCGCCGACAATACGCTTTGATCAAATTTCCACACTCTCGCCAATGGCTCAGGATGTGGCCCGTTATCTCGACCGCCATGGCGCGTCTTTCCTTTTGGATATCGCGCGCGCGACGGGAATTTTGAAAGTTAAAGTTGAAGAAGCCTTATGGCAACTGGTCGCGCACGGGCTTGCGACCGGCGATGGTATCGCGGGGCTAAGAATTCTTCTGACTCCCGATCACAAAAGACTGGAGAGTCGACGCCTGCGCGTGCTTTCCGGCGGGAAAAGTCCCGAACGGTCCATGCCCGTCGGGCGCTGGTCGCTGTGGCGCCCTGGGTTTAATGGCGAACCTATCAGCAGCGAAGCAAAGATAGAGATGCACGCGCGCCAGCTACTGCAGCGCTACGGAGTAGTTTTTCGCGAGTTGCTTGCGCGCGAAACGCTCGCGCCGCCGTGGCGCAGTCTGCTCGGTGTGTATCGGCGCCTCGAGGCGAGAGGCGAAATCCGCGGCGGCCGCTTTGTGAACGGCTTCATTGGCGAGCAGTTTGCCTTGCCGCAAGCGGTTGATGGGCTGCGCGCGCTTAGACGCGGCCCAGGGAGCGAAGAAACGGTTCTGGTTTCTGCGGCTGATCCGTTGAATTTGATCGGAATTATTACTCCCGGCGGGCGGTTGTCGCCATACTCGAACCAAGTCATCGCCTACCGCGACGGGCTTGTTGTCGGCACAGGCGTATTGGGGAAGATGCTCAGCCGGGTTCAACACCAGTCGCGGGAAAAACAGATTTAGCGGCGCAGCGCCAAAAGAGCCTCACCCGGCGAAGGGGAACTGCCGGCAAAGCTGAAGGAAATGCTGCGATGCCAAACAGGGCGGCCCGCCGCCACTCGACTTTCGACGAAATTTCGTCGAGTTACATCCGGACTTGGCCGTTCATCTGTTTGGATACGGGTGAACTCAGGACTTCCTTCAAAACCCGGATCTCAACCACGTCTTCCTGCAGCCGGGTCAAACCTTCTTTTGCGCGATGGATTTCTGCGAGCATCGAATCCAACTCGCCGATGCTGATTGATTCGAGGGCCTGGCGAATTTTTCTGTTCATGCCGAACAGATTTTGCACCCCACCCTTGTCGGATATTTTGGTATCCAGTTCGTTGTATACGCGGGTAACGCCTTCCATCTGACTCTTTACATCGTCCACGAGAATCTTCCTCCTTGCGCACTTGCTACGAAGTTTTGGTTGTTATAACTACCACAAATCATAGTTGCGGTTGGAAAACAAGCGCAATGCGCGCACGAAAACGAATTTGAAAACAACTCGGCGACTTTAGCGACGCAATGAGCGCAATAGTTTGACCGCGTGGTGATAAAACGAGCGAGAGGGAGTTGCTATGAGTGAGATTCGCAGCGTGGGAATTCCCAGTCCAAGAGTCGAAGGTCAAGAGAAAGTCGGCGGCGGCGCCGTTTATGCGGTCGATGTGGCGCTCCCCAATATGCTTTGGGCCAAAGTTTTGCGGAGTCCGGTAGCGCATGGTCGAATCAAGAAGATCGATGTAGCGCGGGTGCGTGAATTGCCGGGTGTGAAAGCGGTCCTGACAGGCGCAGACCTTACGGGCGCGCGCATCGGCAAGAAGATTGTCGACATGCCGTTATTGGCCGAGGATGTGGTGCGTTACGCCGGCGAAAAGGTCGCTGCCGTGGCGGCGGAGAGCGAAGCGATCGCCACGGCAGCGCTGGATTTGATCGAAGTCGAGTATGAGAGTCTGCCCATTGTCACCGACCCGGTCGAAGCGATGGCGCAAAACGCTCCGCTGCTTCATCCGAACGTCGGAGAGTACAAAGGGTTGCTGCACAAGATTGATGTGCCAAGCAATGTTTTCGTGCGCCTCAATTGGAAGAAGGGTGACGTGGAGGAAGGTTTCCGCCACTCGGACGTCGTCGTTGAAAATACCTTTACCGTGCCCGCCGTGCACCAGGCCTACATCGAGCCGCATTGTTCCGTCGTGCGCATCAACGATGATGAGACCGCGGAGATCTGGTCGTCGAACAAAAGCCCGTTTGCACTGCGCGACCAGGTCGGCAATGCATTGCAGATCGCGCCGGCCAGCTTGGTGATCCGGCCGTGCTACGTGGGCGGAGATTTCGGCGGCAAAGGCGACGGCAACGACGTCGCGCTCTGCTATGCGTTGGCGCGGCAAAGCGGCCGGCCCGTGAAGATGCTGATCGACTATACCGAAGAGCTCATGGCGGGCAATCCACGCCATGGCGCGGTGATTACGGTGAAGACCGGGGTGAAGAAAAACGGCATCCTGATCGCTCAGCATGTGCAGTTTGTTTTCGACAGCGGCGCCTACGGCGCCTACCGTCCCCAAGGATTCCTCGTCGGCGCGCACGATGCTCCCGGCCCTTATCGGGTGCCCAACTGCCTGGTCGAAGAAAAGTACGTCTACACCAACAAAATGCCGTGCGGTTACATGCGCGCGCCCGGTCATTTGCAGGCGATTTTCGCGTGCGAGAGCCAGGCCGATCTGGTGGCGCGTCGCCTGGGCATCGATCCCACCGAGTTTCGCCGCATGAATCTAATGCACGACGGCGACGCGGCGCCGCTCGGCGAAGTGGTGCCCCATGTGAAGGCTACGGAGACTTTGGCAAAAGCGTTGGAAGAATCGGGCTACAAGCGGGTCAAGCCGAAGAATACCGGCCGCGGCTGCGCGATCGCCGATTGGGTTTCAAAAGGCGGGGAATCCTATGCCTTGTTGCAAATCGACGACGATGGAGCGGTCACGCTTGCATCCGCCGTGACCGACACGGGTCCCGGGGTTTTTACCATGATGCGACAGATCGTCGGCGAAGAGCTTCACGTCTCGCTGGACGCGATCCGCGTTGAAATGCTCGATTCATCCAGGGTGATCAAGGATACCGGAGTGCGCGGCAGCAGCAGCACACGCGTTCATGGCAATTCGGCACTGGACGCCGCACGCAAAATGCGCCGAGAAATACTCACGGTCGCAGGGCGGGTTATGAATGCGTCGCCCGATGATCTCATTATCGTCGATGGTGGGGTGACCCACGGCCGCGCCGAGCAGCGCATGATCTACGCGGAAATCGCCCGGGCCAACGGGGCCCCATTGACCGTGGAAGGGCATTACATGAACATGGCTGATGGACCGGAAGCTTCGCTGGTCGCGCAAGTGGCGGAGGTGGAGGTCGACCCGGAAACCGGCCAAGTGCGGGTAAAAAAACTCACCACCGCGCACAACACCGGCGCAATATTGAATCCGTTAACTCATCAGGGCCAAATCGACGGTGGGGTCATCATGGGGATGGGCTACGGCGTCATCGAGAACCTCGCCTATGATGAGAGCGGCAAAGTGCTCGCGGCGAATCTCGGTGAATATAAGATTCCCAACATTTTGGATATTCCGCATCTCCATACCGCGATCCTGCAATCCGATTTTGGCAGCGGTCCGTATAATAGCATGAGCATTGGGGAGACGGCGCTCATCCCCACCGCCGCGGCCATTGCCAATGCCGTGGAGGACGCGGTCGGTGTTCGCATCAAAACGCTGCCGATCACTGCGGAAAAGGTGCTGAACGCGCTCAAGGGTAAAGTCTACGAATAGTTTCTTGCCGAAAAGCTTTCGATTTGTTAAACACACGTTCCATCGTGCCCGAATGCGCTGAATGAGTTGCAGTGATTACTTTCCTCCGCCGCATGTTGCTCGCCACGCGATACTCCTGGCAGGGGTTCCGCGCGGGTTGGCGCACGCAAGCATCATTGCGTTATGAGTTCTGTTTTTCATTACTCGCTCTACCGCTTGCTTTGTGGCTAGGGCGATCGGGCGTCGAGCGCGCTTTGTTGATTGGCAGTTGGCTGCTCGTGGTTGTGGTCGAGCTCATCAATTCCGCGATTGAAACAGTCGTTGATCGCATCGGCAGTGATTTTCACGACCTTTCCGGACGCGCCAAAGATCTTGGCTCGGCAGCGGTGTTTTGCTCGATTCTTCTGACGGGGACCATCTGGTTGATGCTATTCCTCGACCGATAAAACACGCAGTGGGGGAATTATGGAACTTCACGGGCCACAAAAACTTCGCATTGTGCTTTTCACAATATTATGGCTCGCCGCCGGCTCCGATGCGATCCACGCCGGCGAACCGTTAACCTTTGTCAAAACGGCGGTGGACGGGGCGATCGCCGTTTTGAAAGATCCGAAGTTAAAACCAGCCGACCACAAAATGGAGCGCATCGAGCGGCTGAAGGAGATCGTCAATCCGATGTTCGACTACGACGAGATGGCGCGGCGTTCCCTCGGAGCGCACTGGCGCCGCCGTAGCTCGGCGGAGCAGGCGGAATTTGTCGGGCTTTTTCGCGCCTTCCTAGAGAAAATTTATTCAGACAAGATTGATTTTTACGACGGCCAGAGGGTGATGTTTGGCCGCGAGACCATCGATCAGGATTATGCTCAAGTGGACTCGACCATGATCAATGCCAAAGGCGAAGAGAGCTCCGTGGTCTACCGGCTAAAGCGCACGGACGGTAAATGGAAGGTCTATGACGCGGTCGTCGAGAACATCAGCATCGTTAACAATTACCGCTCGCAGTTCGATCGCGTGATCTCGAAATCGTCCTACGAAGAGTTGAAGAGGATGCTCAAGGAGAAGGCTTTGTAGAAACGGTGCTGCGTTTTGCTTTAAGTCGAATGCTCCCAAAGTGTCATGTCGTTGGGTCCGGTTCCCCGAGGCGTCGCCGTTTGCAGTTATCCCCATTCCATCGTTCAGGTCACCGTTATGCACTGAGGTGTCGCGATTGATCCGTCGGAGACGCAATGGGTGCGGCTTTGCGGCCGGCAGCGAAAACACAGAGTCAACAGCAAGGTCGGTGAATTGCTAGTGTAGTGACTCTTAAATGAAGGTGCTTATGGTTCGCCAGAACAAAGGTGGAAATGATCGAACAGTCGGGAATACACT
>CAMLCX010000004.1 GCA_946478635.1 uncultured Pseudomonadota bacterium | reverse complement strand
CCGCGCCAGACCTTTTCCGGCGTGAGCGGCAAATCATAAAGCCTAAGCCCCGTAGCCCGGCAGACGGCATTGGCGATTGCCGAGGCGACCGGCAACAAACCACCCTCACCGGTTCCCTTGGCGCCGAACGGCCCCGGGCCATTCCCGTTCTCGACTAAAATCGTCTCGAAATCTTTCGGCAGGTGTTCGAAGCTCGGCACCCGGTAGTCAACCAGATTGGGATTGAGCAACTGGCCATCGCGATAAACCATTTCTTCGAGCAGGCTGTGGCCTATGGCATTCATCACGCCGCCTTCGTCCTGCCCCTCGCAGAGCACCGGGTGGATCGCTTTACCCACATCGGCCAGGGAAACATACTTGAGCAGCTTGATTTCACCAGTCTCTCGATCGACTTCCACTTCAGCGCCACCCCAACTGATCTCCCAAAAATTGGTCGGCGAACCGAGCGCGGCCTTTGGGCTCTTGATCGATTGATAGGCGCCGTGACCGATCATTTCACCGGATCTCGACAAAAATACTTTCTGCATCAGCTCGGGAAAAGTCAGGCTTTGGTTCTTGCGGCCCACGATTCTACCGCGGGCCAAGGAAAGCTGTCCCGGTTTTGATTTCAAGATCTTCGCCGCGTGACGTAATAGTTGGCGTTTCAAGTCCTGGGCCGCACGCTGCACCGACAAACCCATCACCACCGTGGAGCTGCTGGCATTGGTGTTGACATCGTACGGCGTTACATCCGTATCGAGCTGGGCGACGGTCACGGCACCATAGGGAATCGCCAATTCCTCGGCAACAACCTGGCTGAGCGCGGTGCGCGCTCCCTGACCGACTTCGACGGTGCCGGTAAGCAAGACCACGCTACCGTCGGCATTCATTTTGACGGCGGCCGAGGAAACCTTGTAGGTGCCGCCGCCGTCTTTCATGCACACCGCGAGCCCTTTACCCACTGCCTTACCCGTGGCTGTGTTACCTTTTGCATTCCAGCCGATTTCTTCGGCGGCTTGCAATAAACCGGCCTTGAGATCGCAATCCACGGGAGTGTCGCCGGGTGTGTAAAGCTCACCCTTCTTGAGCAGATTCTTAAGGCGAAACTCCAAGGGATCCAGGCTGAGCTTCTCGGCAATGATATCCATCTGTGATTCATAGGCCCAGGTCACCTGCAAGGTGCCGAAACCGCGGTACGCTCCGCCGGGGACCGTGTTGGTGTAGACTGTATAAGCATCGGTCTTCATGTGCGGCAAACGGTACGGGCCAAAGCAGCGGTAGCCGGCCTTTTGCGTCACCCGCGGTCCCGCGTCCGCGTAGGCGCCGGTTTCCATGTGGATCACACACTGCCGCGCCAACAGTTTGCCGTCTTTCGTTACGCCGGTCTTGATCTTCACCCGCGCGGGATGGCGCGTGACCGTTCGAAAGCTTTCTTCGATCGTGTGCGCCAAGCGCACCGGACGTCTCGCTTTCCATGACAGCGCCGCGGCCAACGGCTCGGTTTTCACCGCCAGTTTGCCGCCGTAACCGCCGCCAACATAGGGCACGATAACGCGGATCTTGTTGAGCGGCGTGCGGAAGATCTCGGCGAGATGGTCGCGCAAAGTGAAGGGCTCCTGGGTGCCGGCCCAAAGGGTGATCTGATCGCCTTCGACGTGCGCCACGGTGGCGTGCGGTTCCATCGAAAAATGCTGCACCCGCGGAAAGGTGAAAGTGTCTTCAAAAACATGATCCGCTTTTTTGAATCCCGCTTCGACGTCGCCCTTGGCGTAGCTGAACCGGTAGCAGAGATTGGTGCCGGAAAATTCCTTGGGCGGTTCGTAGCGCTGGCCCATGAGCTCGCCGCCGCGCGCGGCGGAGTCGTGCACCAAAGGCGCCCCGGGCGCGAGCGCTTCGTCCAAATTGGTTACCGCGGGCAATTCTTCGTAGTCGACATCGATCAAACCCAGCGCCTCGTCCGCGGTCGCTTCATCCACGGCCGCCACCGCCGCCACCGGATCGCCGGCGTAGCGAACCTTATCGACCGCCACGATCGTTTGATCCTTGTAAGCGGCGCCGAACATCGCCAGCCTTTGCTGATCGTCGCGCGTGATCACCGCGAACACGCCCGGCAGTTCTTCCGCCTTGCGGGCGTCCACGCGAACCAGCCGCGCATGAGCATAAGGGCTGCGCAATATTTTCCCATGCGCCATGCCGGGCAGCTTCACATCGACCGTGTAGAGCGCCTTACCAGTGACTTTTTCGGCGCCGTCCGAGCGCAGTTCCGGCTTGCCGACGACGCGATACTCTTTTGCCTGCTTCATCCCTCAACCTCGATGGCTATAATTTCGCTTGACCCAGTCGAGCGCTTCGTCTCGATCGCGGAGTTCTCCGCCCAACTGTCGATCTTCGACCTGGCGCAAAATTTCTGAAAACAGCGGCCCCGGCTGAAGGCCCAATGCGATCAAATCGTCGCCGCGCACGAAAGGCGCCGGACGCATCTCTTCCTCTTCGAGCGTCGCCAGGCGCTCCTTGCAAAATTGGTAATAACGCAGATCGCCGTTGGAGGACAGAGCATCGATACGGGCGAGCTCCAATAGTTCGTCGATCCCCTCTTCACGCAGGAAGCGCTTGAGCGTGCTCAGACGCATGTCGGGCGCTTGCACATGACGCAGGTGATTGTGCACTAGATAGCTGACGCGCTCCCACACTCCCCGGCCGCGCTTGAGCCGTTTGAGTATCTCCTCGGCCATGACCGCGCCTTTTTCCGTGTGGCCATAAAAAGTCACTCGTTCGCCATCCCGCCGGAAACAACTCGGCTTGGCCACATCGTGCAGCAAACAGCCGTAGGCCAACGTCTCGGACGGCGCATCGAGGTGACTCAGCAACAACATCGTGTGTTCGAAAACATCGCCCTCGGGATGGTAATCGGGGCTTTGCCAGGTCCCTTTCAGCGCGGCGATCTCAGGCATAACGACCTTCATTAGCCCACTCTCGTCGAGAAGCTCGAAACCGCGCCGCGCGCTGCCTTCGGTCAGAATGCGCGTGATTTCATCGCCAATACGCTCCCAGGCGATATCGGTTATCGTCGGCGCGAGCCGCTGGATTGCGGCGAACGTCGATGGCTCGATCGTGAAATTGAGCCTCGCGGCAAATCGCACCGCGCGAATCATGCGCAATCGA
This sequence comes from uncultured Pseudomonadota bacterium, assembly GCA_946478635.1. The sequence continues at coordinate 31,018 of CAMLCX010000004.1, read as the reverse complement.
TCCTCTTCGTATCGCTGATCCGCATTGCCAATAGCGCAAAGCCGGTGCCGCTCAAGATCTTCACGCCCGCCCACCAAGTCGATAACGCGATCAGCAATCGGATCATAAATCATGCCGTTGATCGTAAAATCACGGCGCCGGACATCTTCTTCCAAGGTCCCGTAGCGTACATGGCTCGGCCGCCGCCCGTCCAAGTAAGGCCCATCATGGCGAAAGCTCGCGACCTCAAACGGCTGGCCGCCAACGAGGACAAGAATCACGCCAAACTGCGCACCCACCGGAACGGTTTCAGAAAAAAGACGTTGGACATCTTCGGGGTGAGCGCTGGTCGCGATATCGAAATCCTCCGGCGCTTTATTGAGCAGCATATCGCGCACGCAGCCGCCGGCAAAATAAGCTTCAAAGCCTTCCTGCCGGAGCCGTTGAACAATGGAAACGGCTCTTTCACGCGCCGGCATCGACGTTTCCACATGCCACCTGCTATTGAATTGTAAAAAAGAGTAACCCTGCCGCCTTGGGTCAGAGCGGATAGGTCGTGTTCGCCGAAGGTATCAGTTCCCGCACTTTCCCTTGCAGTTCCTGAAAAGTGAATGGCTTAATAATATAACCATTGCAGCCCGCCTCGATGCAATTCTTGAGGTCCGAATCACGAAACAGCGCAGTCGCTGCCAAAATCGGGATATTCTTGGTCTCTTTATTGGCGCGAATTTCGCGCGTTGCTTCCAATCCGTCCATTCCGGGCATCATGATATCCATGATGATCAGTTCCGGCTTTTCACTAATCGCTTTCTCAACTCCTTCGTTGCCGAGCTTCGCCGTAACCGGCATTAAACCCATGAGCTCAATCTGCCAAGTCAAAAGCTCGCGCATGTCGCTGTGGTCCTCGATAATCAAGACTTTTTTCATCAGTTCAAGTTTAGCGACGATTGAGGAACACTTGGTGTACCTAGACAAACTATGCCGTACTGGGTCGACGACTGTCAACCGTTTTGACGACCTCGATGTCGACCGCTGGTACAAACGTGCGGCGAAGCGCTCGTTGTTCGCGGCCGCGCGCAATTATTTTTCACCGACTTTTTTCCGATTGGCGACAATAACAACGGTCAGATCTTCAGGGTGGAGATACTGCCTGGCCACCCGCAGGACATCGTCACGGGTGACTTTTCGTATTAGGTCCGCGTAGCGTTCCGGATAATCCAAGCCGAGCTCGTAGTACTCAACTTGCGCGAGGAATCCGGCCACTTTGCGATTCGTGTCGAAGCGCAGCGGAAAACTGCCCGTCAGATAATCTTTGGCGTCGTTCAACTCCTGCTCGCTTACCGGTTGCTCGCGCATGCGGCCCATTTCTTCTTTGGCGATCTGGATGGCCTGCAAGGCAGTCTCGTTTTTGGTTTGCATGACAAACTGAAAAGAGCCGTGACTCTTCTCCGCGCCGAAATAGCTGTAGACCGAATAAGCCAAACCGCGCTCGTTGCGGATCGAGTCCATCGCGCGTGAAGAAAAACCGCCGCCGCCCATAATGTAGTTCATCACTTGAATGGCGTAGTAATCCGGGTTCCCGCGCACCGCGCCGTTGTGGCCGAGCACGATGTTCGCTTGGGTCAGATCTTTACTGATCCGAACCGTCTGCGCCTTGCCAATCTCCGCGGGCGGCGCGGGTTTTTTCCCTGGCGTGCCCTTGGCCCACCCTTTCAAGGCTTTGTTGAGAGCCACGGCAATCTCCTGCTCCGCAACGTCGCCGACTACGGCGATGATCGTTCGGTTGGGTCGGTAATTGCGGCTATAGAATTCTTGTAAACTTTTTTGCTGCAATCCTTTGGCCGATGCTTCAGTCCCTTCTACCGGTCGGCCATAGGGACTTTTCGGAAACAAGGCCGCGGCAAATGCCGTCGCCGCCACGGCTCCTGGATCTTCTTCTCGCGCTTTGATCGAGGCGATCACCGCCTGCTTCTGCCGGTCGATTTCCGCCTGTGGAAAATTCGAGTGAGTCAAGATTTCGGCCAATAGGTCTAGGCCGGCGGCAAGATCCTTTTTGAGAACCGTCATGCTAACCGTGGCAACGTCCTCGCCAGCGCCTGTTGATAGACTGGCGCCCATAAAATCGAGGGCCTCGCTGATCTGCGTCGCACTGCGTTTTTGCGTGCCGTGAGTCAAAAGCGTTGACGTGAGATTCGCCAATCCAGCTTGATCGTCGGGTTCGTTGCGCGAGCCAGCGTCGATCAGGAGCTCGATCGACACCATCGGCAACGCGCGCTGCTCCGAGGTCAGCAGCACAAGGCCGTTATTGAGAACCGTGCGCTTGGGAACCATAGCCGTCATCGAAGGCGAAGCCGGGCTTGTCGAAATGAAGATGGCGAACGCATACCATAACAATTTTTTCATTGGGATTTTTCTTTTGTCGGGATGAGCGTGCCCACGGTGCGCCGGTCACGAACCAAATATTGCCGGGCCACGCGGCGGATGTCTTCGCGAGTCACTCGACGAATGCCGTCGAGGTAACCGTCCATTTGACGCCACCCACCAACCGCTTCGTAGTAGCCGATCTTCATCGCCTGCCCGAAAATGGAATCCTGCGCGAAAACGAAAGCTGCTTCGACTTGATTCTTTGCTTTTTGCAATTCTCGCTCGCTGATCAGTTCTGATTTTACTTTCTCGAGCCCGCGGTCGAGCTCTCGCTCAGCGGCAGAGATCTCGATCCCGGGAAGAAGCTGGGCAAAAATCGACAGACCAGCCGGATCGATGGAAACGCCGCTATAGTCGGCATCGATACCGCGCACCAGGCGCTTTTGATAAACGAGATCATGATAGAGTCGCGAGCTTTTGCCGCCGGCCAGGACCACCGTTAACAGATCGAGCGCAAAACTGTCCGGACTCTTGAGATTCGGCGCATGATAAAAATTGAGCAGGAAGGGCAACTCGGCTTCCTTTTTAAACACGACTCTACGCTCGCCGCGTTGCTCGAGCTCTTCCACGTCGACCGTTGGCGGTTCCGGCCCGCGCGGGATCTTGCTGAAGGAAGCTTTGATCTTCGGCAACATTTCGTCGGTGGAAAAATCGCCGACCATCACGATGAATGCATTGTTTGGCGCGTAGTAAAGTTTATAGAAATCAACCAGGTCCTGGCGCTTCAGGTTTTGAATGTCTTGCATCCAACCGACCACGGGGCGGCGATAAGGATGCACGGTGAATGCGACCGCGCTCGCGACTTCGCTCAATGCCGATGCCGGATTGTCCTCGGTACGCATGCGGCGCTCTTCTTGGATCACCTTCTTTTCGGGCTCAAAGTACTTTTCGCCCAACAGAGCATTCGCCATTCGATCCGCTTCCAAGTCGAGCTCGATACCGATCTTTTCGCGGCTCATGGTCGCGAAGTACACCGTCATGTCGGATGAAGTGAACGCGTTCGAGCGACCACCATTCTTGGCAATAATGCGCGAATATTCCTCGGGGCCGGTGCTCGGCGTGCCTTTGAACATCATGTGCTCGAGAAAATGAGCCAGACCGCTCTTGCCGTCCTTCTCATTGCGCGCGCCGACGCGATACCAGACTTGAAAGGTCACCGCGGGGCTCTTGTGGTCTTCGAGCAACAGAATCTTAAGTCCATTGTCGAGAACGATCTCTTGGACTTGCGCGGCGTTGATCGTGGAAGTAAAAGCGCTAACCATAAATATTGCCCAAGCAAAGAGACCCAACCGAAATCGCGACATAATGCTTCAGGTTAAAGGATGCCTGCTCAAAGTCAAGGTAAGCGGAGTTCGACCCGTGGCGCAATAGCCGAGGTTCTATTCTGTTCAACAACAGTGAAATTTGCGATCCCGCATCGAACAGGCCGTTTGTTCCTTCAGAGCTATCGTGGCGTTTCGAAAGGCGCGCGCCTGGATTCTCTCGCACAATCGGCAGTCGGAGATGACAAGCACACTTTCGGTGCCGACGAAATCTCTTATGAAAAGAATTACACTGCTGCGGAATCGGAGACGACATTCCTCATTCTGATCACTGGTTTTCGCGCGAGGAAAATCAATATTGCCGAAACCAGGTAGCTGACGAGAAACACCGTGAAAATCACTCCATAGTTGCCGAAACGGTCGAACGCAATGCCGGCGAACAATGCGCCGAGGCCGAGCCCACCTTTATGAAACGGGTCAAGAATACTGCTGATCGCGCCGAACGAACGACGCCCGAAATAGCGCGCGATGAGAACTTGCGTGAGCACCGCAGCACCGCGCGCATTAGCGCCGAACAACAACGCAAACACATACGCCGTTGCCACGGAGTCGACTCGCATGAGCAGCGCCACCGAAGCGGCGGCGAGCAGCATCGTGGCAACGTTTAAACGCCTCGGATCATATCGTTCGGCGAGAGCACCCCATATTCCGTTGCCGAACGCGCCTGACAGAGCCATCGTGCTCACCACGCTGGCCGCCAGCCCGGGCGCAAGCGCGCCGTCGGTTAGATAGGCGGCCATATGAAATGCCACCCCACCGGTACCGATGGCGGAAAGAAACGAACTGGTTACGAGAAGCCACAGAGTACCGGTGCGGGCGGCATCGCGGCGCTTCCAGCTATGTCCAACGTCACTCTGCGGTTCGCCCGTGGGGTTCTCTTGTCTAGCAGCGGTGGACAAGCCATTTGAAATTCCATCCGGACGCAAACCCAAGTCTTCCGGCTGGCGCCGGAGAAAAATCACGCCCGGAATGACCACGAGCACCCAGAGCGTGACTCCGAGCGCAAGAAACGCGCTCCGCCAACTATAATGCGTAACAAAGAACTGATACACGAGTGACAGAGCCGCCGAGCCGAGCGGCGTCGCCATCGCGACCAGCCCCATCACTCTCGGCCGTTTGACATAAAACCAGTTGGCAACGGCGGTAAACGCGATCATGCCACAGAGCAGAAACTCGGTGAGCGCTCGTGCGGGAATGAAGGTCGCGTAAAATTGCCAGGGCTCGGTGCTTAAACTTACACCGATTGCGAGCAGTCCAACGAGCGCTCCACCCGCGGGCAGCAAAAACCGCGGCCCCAAGCGGTCGACAAGCGGCCCGAACAGTGGTGAGAGAACTCCGCCGAGCAGGGCGCCCATGGTAATCGCCGCGGCCGTGAACGAGCGAGTCCACCCCAAGTCCTCGCTGATCGGCTTCAGGACCACGGCCATCGTGATATTGCTCACACCGGCGGCGAGCACCCCCGCCAACACGACGATGACAACGATCACCCAGCCGTAGAAAAACGGCAGGATCACCGGCCGCTGCCCCCATTTTCATGACGAAATCTTTTGATGCTCGAGCTCCGACGCATGCGGTGTTGCTGCCCCTGCGGCTTCGGATCGTATACCCGCTCGGTGCGCGCCTTGCAACGAGAGGGCGCGCGCGTCGTGGTAACTACTCTGCGCCGCTCGTTTGACTCCCCTGCGACGCCACAATACTATGATCGCAAATCGGGAGGATTACATGGCTGACGTTACCGACATGCGAGGTTACATCGAATTACTGGAAGAAATGGGTGAGCTGCGCCACATTGAAGGCGCCGACCTTAAGACTGAAGTGGGCGCGTTGACGGAATTGGCCGCCGACAAAGAAGGTCCCGCATTACTTTTCAATAATTTTAAAAATTATCCGACGGGTTTTAGAGTTATTTCCAACGTGTTTCGTACCTGTAAACGCACTGGCCCGGCCATGGGCATCTGTGAAGAGAACGGCATTGACTACCTGTACGCCTGGCGCAAAAAACTCGCGGCTTACAAGCCGGTGCCGGTCAACCAACTGGAGGGCGGACCGATCCTTGAGAATCAAATGGTCGGTAACGATGTCGACCTGTATAGATTTCCCACGCCGAATTGGCATGATTTGGACGGCGGTCCATACATCGGCACCGGTTGCGGCATCATCACCAAAGACCCGGAAACCGGCCAGGTCAACATCGGCACCTACCGCGTGATGGTCCAGGACAAAAATCACGTCTCCGTTAAGATGAACATGGGCAAACACGGCCGGCTCGCATTCGAGCGCGCGCGCGATGCCGGAAAGCCGCTGCCTGTGGCGATTACACTCTGCCAGGGTCCGGCGATTTTTCTCGCCGCGCAGATGCCCTTACCGCCAGACGTCAATGAATTCGAGTTTGCAGGATATCTCCAAGGGTCGCCGGTACCCGTGGTGCGCGGTGCGGCGACGGGTCTTCCCCTGCCGGCCAATGCGGAGATCGTGCTCGAAGGCGAGATCCTGCCGATGAAAGATGAAGAGATGCCGAAAGAAGGCCCATTCGGAGAATGGCCGGGGTACTTCACCGACGCCAATACCGGCGAGACGCCGCTGATGGAAGTGAAGCGCGTTTACTATCGCAACGATCCGATTCTGCTTGGCGCCCCGCCGCTAAAACCGCCTTCAAGCTATCTGCCGATTCCCCTCGGCGCCGCCACGCTTTGGGAGCAGCTCGAGAAGGCTGGCATCCCCGAAGTCAAAGGTGTTTGGGGTTTTGTCTACGGCGGCCAGCCCGGGCCGTTTACCGTGGTCTCGATCAAGCAACGCTATGCCGGTCATTCCAAACAAGCGCTGCTCGTCGCAGCTGGCGCCCGCGCCGGCGCCTACGGCGGCAAGTTTGTGGTGGTCGTTGACGACGACATCGACATTACCAATCCCGCCGATGTGATTTGGGCGATCGCCACTCGTTGTCACGTGCGCGAAGACCTGGATATCGTCAAGGGCGTGTGGGCTTCGGTGTGCGAGCCGGCGCTGCCGCCGGAAGAGCGCTCGCCGCGCGGCTACACGACCGATCGCGTGTTGATCGATGCCTGCCGGCCGTTCAAATGGATGGATCAGTTCCCGGCGGTCAACGCCTTTACCCCGGAATACAAGCAGCAGATTGCCGACAAATTTAAGATTTAGCCGCTATGGTTTTGCCTGTACCGGCGTCAAACCCATAATCATCTAATCCACGCGGAATGGAAAATGAGGTGATCCGATGGGCACAATCGAAGCATTAAGTTTGGCCATGGGCACGGCCTGGACCTCGGGCATTAATCTCTACGCCACCGTTGCGGCGCTCGGCATAGCCAATCGGATGGAGATGATCCATCTGCCACGGAATCTCGAAGTGCTGTCCCACCCCGGCGTGATCGCCATTGCTTGCGTTATGTACCTGATTGAATTTTTCGCCGACAAAGTCCCTTACGTCGACAGCGGCTGGGATGCCCTGCACACTTTTATTCGAGTGCCGGCCGGTGCGGTTCTAGCCGCGCGCTCCCTCGGCGACCTGAACCCTGCGCTGGAATTGATGGCACTACTGGCCGGTGGTGCCATCGCGCTCGCTGCCCACGGCACGAAAGCTACGGCGCGTTTGGCGATTAATGCTAGCCCGGAGCCGTTCAGCAACTGGTTTGCTAGCGTCAGTGAGGATGTCACCGTATTCGGCAGCCTCTGGCTCATGTTCAATCACCCGATCGTTATGTTGGTCGTGGTGTTAAGTTTCCTCGCGCTTGTCGCTTGGCTCACGCCAAGGATTTACCGGCTTGGCAAGCGCGGATTGCAAACGCTACGTGACAGATTGCGTGGCGCTAAACCCGACCAGTCGGCGCCGAGCGGACCGTCGGCGCAACCGACATAGCTGGCGAAATCCAATGGACCAGGCACCCCTTAAATCCACACTACCCGCCACTCCGCTGACACTGGACGGATCGTTCATCCTGCACCAAATGTATCGAGTGCGCTGGACGGCTTGGCGCGGGCTCGGCCATTCGGACAAAAGGCATATTTTAACTCAGGCAACGACGACCTTTGCCGCCATGGAGGAGAACAGGATCGAGCCCACGGGTCTATTTTCCCTGCTCGGTCACAAAGGCGATCTAATGCTAGTTCATTTTCGCAAGACCCTCGACGAGCTCAATCAGGCCGAGTTGACCGTCGCCCGCTCGGAATTGAACGAGTACCTGGAGCCGACAACTTCATACCTCTCTGTGATTGAACTGGGTCTCTACGAAGCGTCGGTAAAACTCTATGCCGAGTTGATCGCCAAAGGTCTGCAGCCCGGCACAGCCGAATGGAACAGGGAGATCGAAGCCGAACTTGCCAGACAGCGCGAAGCAGCGGCGCCGCGCCTCTGGCCGGAAGTTCCCCGGCGACGTTATCTGTGCTTCTATCCCATGAACAAATTTCGCGGCGAGACCAAAAACTGGTTCAGCGAGCCCATCCGCGAGCGCCAGCGCATGATGCGCGAGCACGGCATGATTGGCCGCCAGTACGCCGGGCGAGTGACGCAAATTATATCCGGCTCCATTGGCTTCGATGATTGGGAATGGGGCGTTGATCTTTTTGCCGACGATCCGCTGGTCTTTAAAAAACTCGTTTATGAGATGCGCTTCGACGAAGCCAGCGCTGTCTACGGTCTCTTCGGCAACTTTTTCGTCGGCCTGCGATTTCCCTCCTCCCGACTGGAAAATTTGCTGGAAGGAACGATGCCAAGTTTCAGCTAGTTCCGCGGGGCCATTTCACTCAGAAACATTTCCCCTCACGACGGCTGGCAGTGGAGGAAAAATGCGATTGAAGGACAAGGTCACAATCATTACCGGTGCTGCGCACGGCATCGGCAAAGCCTATGCGCGGCGCTTCGCCGAAGAGGGCGCACATGTAGTGATCGCCGATGTCGACGCCGAAGGCGGCGCGGCAACAGCGAAGGCTATCACCGATAGTGGCGGCTCCGCATGGTCTCGTCCGACCGATGTCCGCAATTTCTCCAATGTCCAGGATCTCATGCAGGACACGGTCAAACGATTGGGCCGCATCGATGTGCTGCTCAATAACGCGGCGATCTACGTCACGCAAAAACTGTGGAAAGGCCCCGTGGAAGAATTGGCGCTTGATGAATGGGACCGTGTTATCGAAGTCAATTTAAAAGGCGTGTTCCTTTGCAGCAAAGCCGTGATTCCAGTCATGAAGCAACAAAAGAGCGGCAAAATTATCAACATTGCGTCCGGCACGTTCTTCAGCGGCTCAGGTAACATGCCGCACTACACCACGGCGAAAGGCGGGGTGGTCGCGCTTACCCGGGTTATGGCCCGGCAGTTAGGCGAGTGGGGCATCAATGTCAATTGCATGACACCGGGCTCGACCATGAGTGAAGAATCGGTCTCTGACGAAGTGCTCAAGCGGCGCGAGGGCAGCATCGACAAGCGCGCGTTCCGCCGCATCGAAACTCCCGCCGATATCGTCGGCACCGCCCTTTTCCTGGCAAGCTCCGACAGCGATTTCATAACCGGACAATTATTGGTGGTGGAAGGCGGCGGGGTGATGCATTAGCCAGCCGGTTTAGAGCCACGGATTCTGTTTCTATCGAAGCTACGTCGCGTTCGACGTCACCCCGTAAACGTGGCCGCAGGCGCTGCAGAAGATGATATTAAACGGCGCAAGTACAAACTGTTTGCCGCGCGCTGAGCTCGAACCGGCTCTGCGGGAAATGATTTTGTCAGTGCCGATTACGGAGCAGGAAGGACACTTTGGTTCCGGTTCTACTTTTGACTTGAAGTCCTGAGTGAAATGAAATCCGTTGCCGGGATCAGAACCGAACTGGGGAGATTCCTGTTCAGCCGGCTCCTCCTCCGCTTCAGTTTCTGATTCAGCGGGGCGAGTGACTTGATCGTAATTCGCGCGCCGGCCGGAATCGGACAGAACTTCATAAGCGTCTAAAACCTGCTTGAATTTTTCAGCAGCGTCATGATCATCCGGATTACGGTCAGGATGATAACGAAACACTGCTTTGCGGTAAGCCCGTTTGATTTCCTCTTGGCTGGCGCTTCGTTTAATTCCTAAAACCGAATAGTAGTCGTGGTCGGTGTCCAAATTCTAGATTCTCCGGAACTGGATCTCGCGCAAATAACCGGCATTCCTGATCTTGTTCTACTCCGGATTTATCGCCGCCCTCTCGAGCGACGCCCTCCGGTGCCTGTCAATTTTCCGCGTTGTTTGTACATCTGCACGCACATGTCGTAAACCGCCGCGCCCGCGCGGTCATCGACAACATGGTCGCCGTCGCGCGTGATGTACTCGACTTTGAACGGCGCATCTTTTGCCTTGCCGTCATTGTTCGTAATCCGTAAAAGCCGCGCTTCATTCTTATCCAAGAAAGCGCCGATCGTGCGAAAAACCTGCACCTGGTTGATAAATTCCTGCGCCGGCCTGGATTGGCCCCTGTTGCTTTCGCCTAGACGTTCAAGCTCTTCGATATCCGCTAGATCAAACCGCAGTGAAACCGGCGTCTGCGAAGGCGGCTCTTGGTAACCGCAGTCAACGAGATAGGTCTCCCCTTGAACTCGAATATCGAACGATTTTAATCCTCTTCGCTCAAGATTCTGGCCGATACAACGTAACGCAGAAGCGTAATTCACACATGGTCCCTAGAAAATGTCGACAACGGCGTTCTAAATAACGCATTAACGCAATTTATGACGTAAATGGTAGGGGCAGCAGCTAAAAAAAGCAACACAAAAATGAGCGTGGCCTAGCTGGCCGGTTTAAGGAACGGGGTGAAGCTCAAAATAAACAGGGGAGATTAGGGGATTATTCAGGAATTGCTGGCAACGGATCCATGACCCCGATCATGCTGTCGCGGGTTACGAGCATGGCCAAGTCGGCTTCAGTCCAGCTTTCGGTCCCGGCTGGCCGCAGCGGCAATACGATGTACCGAATATCGGCCGTGCTATCGTGGACACGCACTTCAATGTCGTCCGACAGGTCAAGCCCAAATTCGCGCATCACACCGCGAGGATCAATTACCGAACGCTGCCGGTAGTTAAAACTCTTGTACCAGTCGGGCGGCCGACCCAAGATCGGACGCGGGTAACAGGAACAAAGCGTGCAGACGACCATGTGGCGCACCCGCTCGGTATTTTCCAAGACGACGAACTCGTTGATCGCGGTCGCATCGATGCCCATTTCAGCGCAAGCGGCTTTTGGGTCGGCGATGAATCTAGCTTTGAATGCCGGATCGACCCAGGCGCGGGCAACTAGCTTGGCGCCATTGGCTGGCGAGCGCGCCTCCTGATATTCAATCTGACACTGAATGTCTTTTTCAGTAATCACGCCTTTTTTGACAAGCAGGTCGCGTATGGCGTAGATCCGCCTCGCGTGACGGCTCAGCTCATGCTTGGGGTGATCGTGGCCGTGCTCGTCGCCTGTCAAATCGCTCATACTTCACCCCCTCCCGTTTCCGCAGCCCGATCCAGCCAATGCTCGTAGATATCGACGAGCAGCTTGTCCGCATTATTTGCCTTGCCCCAGACTTCGCTCTGCTTGAACCCAACCAGATAAAGCGTCATTTTGGGCAAGCCGTCGCGACCGAACGCCAGCGATTCTGGATTGAGAAACTCACCATACACGCGTTCTATCCAACCCGTCTTGCCGCGGATGTACCACGGCGTTCGCAGGTGGCCGGGCCGATCTTCCAATTTTACCTTGACCGGATCGCCGGGTTTGAATTTTCCAACTGAGGCAATCACGGCTCGCCCCATTTGGAATCGAATTCTGCCAATCTGCGATCAATCTCGTCTTTGGTAAGAATCTTCTTTTCAATCAGGATTGCTTCGATACTGGCGATCCACCGCTCATAGTAGTTCATGTCGCGATAGGCCGCGGAATCCATTTCTTCACGGGCGCGACGCATTTCATCGGTCCGCTTGATACCTCTCGCTCCCAGCGCTTGATTGACCGCATCGGCAAGAATCTCCCAGTCGGAAAGCTCGTGCTGGCTTTGGTCGATCGGCCCCGCACCCGGAAGACCGCCGACATCGTGATGTCCGCGCGTCATAAGTTCTTGTTCCTATCCTTTAAGGCGGTTCGCCAGCGCCTTGTGTTCTTCCTTGATACCCGCGGGCAAATGATCACCAAAAGCGTCAAAATAATCGGCTTGGCTTTTCAAGTTGCTTTTCCAACCTTCCCGGTCCACGCTGACGAGCTGATTCAAATCGTCCTTGGAAATCTTCAGATCGCCGCCATTGAGCGCCGATGCTTTGGGAACAAAGCCAATGGGCGTTTCGTCCGCCGCCCCGCCGCCTTTAGCGCGTTCGATAACCCAGCGGAGCACGCGCAAGTTCTCGCCGAAGCCCGGCCAAATGAACTTTCCCTGTTCGCCGCGCTGAAACCAATTGACGCGGAAAATCTTCGGCGGATTGCTTGCCCTCTTGGCCATCGAAAGCCAATGCGCCCAGTAATCGCCCATGTTGTAGCCGCAGAAGGGCAGCATCGCCATCGGATCGCGCCGGACCACGCCGACGGCGCCGGTCGCCGCGGCCGTCGTTTCCGAGGCCAACGTCGCGCCGAGAAACGTGCCATGCTGCCAATTGAACGATTGATAAACCAATGGCACCAGTTTGTTACGCCGCGCGCCAAAAAGAATGGCGCTGATCGGCACGCCTTCAGGCTTTTCCCATTCGGAGGAATAGGTCGGACACTGCTTTAATGAAACCGTGAAACGCGAGTTGGGGTGGGCGGCGGGTTGGCCGCTCCGGGGGTCCCAGGCTTTCCCTTTCCAGTCATGTGCATTGCTCGGCGTTGGATCGTCATGGCCTTCCCACCAAACAGTACCATCCGAACGCAACGCGACGTTGGTAAAGATGGTGTCTTTTTTAATTGTCGTCATGGCGTTGGGATTGGTCTTGGAGCCCGTACCGGGCGCAACGCCGAAGAAACCAGCTTCAGGGTTGATGGCCCAGAGCCGGCCGTCGGAACCCACCCGCAACCACGAGATATCATCACCGATCGTATGAATCTTCCAGCCCTTCATGCCTGCGGGCGGCACCACCATCGCTAGATTGGTCTTGCCGCAGGCGCTGGGGAAAGCACCGCAAACATAGGTAATCTCGCCGTCAGGACTTTCAATGCCGACGATAAGCATGTGCTCGGCGAGCCATCCTTCTTTTTGGCCGAGCTTGCTGGCGATACGGAGAGCCAGGCATTTCTTCGCGAGCAGCGCGTTGCCGCCGTAGCCCGAACCGACGCTCCATATCGTGTTGTCCTGCGGGTAGTGACAGATAAAGCGCCGCTCCATGTCAAGGTCCGCCTTGGAATGGAGACATCGCGTGAAATCACTGGAGCTGCCCAGATGATCGAGCGCGATTTTTCCCATGCGTGTCATCAGGCGCATGTTTAAAACGACATAGACGCTGTCGGTGATCTGGATGCCGACCTTGCTGAACGGAGAGCCGGCCGGCCCCATGAGAAAAGGGATTACGTACAGGGTCCGGCCGCGCATCGAGCCGCGAAAAATTTTTCCCAAGCGATCGTAAGACTCCGCGGGCGCCATCCAATTGTTGTTAGGTCCCGCCTCCTCCGGAGTCTTGGTGCATACAAACGTGAGATTTTCCGTCCTCGCCACATCGTTGAGCGCGCTGCGATGGAGGTAGCATCCCGGCAATTCTTTTTGATTGAGCGGCATGAGCTCGCCGCTCTGAACCGCGATGGCAGTGAGTCTGTTTCGCTCTTCTTCCGACCCGTCACACCAAAACACTTCGTCAGGCTGGCACAGCGCGCCTATTTCTTTCGCCCATTTTTGAATATGCAAATTTTCGGGGATGGTACCGGTAGACTGGCTCATGAATGAACTCACTGTCCTTTCCTCAGCAGCACTGTGCCATGGTTTGCCACGTGCTCTAAGGTTTAAATTATCCGATGCATTGCAACGATGTCAACGCTAACTCTGGAACACTCGATAGAGCCGCCAGCGTCCTCCAGTCAAGTCTTCAGACCACCTGGCGAGAGCGGCGAGCTCGCCGCGGGGATCCAGAATTCCGACCAAGTTTTCGCGATCCCGGGGCTGGCTGATCTGCGCCAACAACTCCTGCTGCCCGAGGCGCAGGCGGGAAAGCAATCGGCTTTGCCATGTCACCGCGGGCAAGTGAACGAGCGCGTCGCGCAGCGACAGCAGCGGCGCGCTCTCGTTGACGCAGCGACGCTGCAATTCCTCCAGATCTATCGCTCGGTCGATGCTTAGATGATCACAGGCCGTGCGACGGAGTATTTTTAGATGCGCGCCGCAACCCAGTTCTTTCCCCATGTCGGCAGCAAGCGTGCGCACGTAGGTTCCGCGCGAACAAGTCGTCGTAAACTCGATCTCGGCATCGCTCAGACGGGTCAAGCGAAGCGCATCGATGCGAATCCGGCGCGGTTCCCGCGGAACTTCCTTGCCCTGGCGCGCCAAGCGGTACAAACGAACCCCGTCTCTTTTCAATGCCGAGAACATTGGCGGCACCTGACTGAGCTCCCCGGTAAATTTCTGTTCCAAAGAGCGCAAATCCGCCTCGCCGATGGCCGGCACCGGTCGCTCGGCCAAAACTTTACCCGTCCCGTCCTGAGTATCGGTGTCGATTCCCAGAGCGATCACGCCGCGATAGCTTTTCACGCCACCGAGAAAAATATCTGCGATTTTGGTTCCTTCGTTGACGCCGATCAAGAGCAGGCCCGACGCGAAAGGATCGAGGGTGCCCAGATGTCCGACCTTTTTTGCCTGCAGAATCGTTTTTACACGGTGCACGATCTGGGCCGACGACGGACCCTCAGGTTTGTCGATGAGCAAAATACCGCTTCGTGTCATGGTCATAAAAAATTGGCTCGGGTTGGGAGGGTCGGATCAAAGACAAAAATCTGCGTCGTTAAAAACTATTCTTTGATCTTATCGAGCAATGCGTCGATGCGCCTTGCCTCATCTTCGCTATCGTCGTAGACAAAATCGATTGCCGGTACAAAGCGGAGTTTGAGATTCTTGCCGACCCGGGATCGGATGAAACCCCCGGCGCTCTTGAGCGCCGCCTGCGCCTCATGCTTGTCGCCCGAGCGACCGAGCAGGTTGAAAAATACTCTAGCTTGCCTGAGATCTTTGCTTATCTTAACTCCGGTCAAATTGAGCCATTGAAGGCGCGGGTCGTGAATCTCGCGGCGCAAGAGATCCGCAAGCACTTCCAGCAGCAATTCTCCCACGCGCTCGGATCGTTGATAATCCATAATCTCAAACGTTACCGCTTCTCGGTCGCGAAGCAGCGGCACACACCGCTCTCAGCAATGAAAGCATTCGACTTCGCTTTCGCCAAGTTCTGCCAAACCGAGGGTTTCGACAAAATCAACTATCTGACTAAGCGTCGATTCAACCACGGCTTGGCTCGTTCCGGCGGCTGCGAATCCCATCACCGCGCTTTGCCAGAGATCCTGATCGTCGCACTCTGTTATAGAAACATTAAATCGATTTCCGACTCGGGCCTGAATGCTTTTCAGAATGCCGCGTTTGCCCTTAAGTGAATGGCTTTCCGGAATCATCAACCTGAGCTTGAGGACTCCCACGACCATGAAAATGAGTTGATGGCAAAACCGGGGGCGGTAAGCTAAATGCGCGCCTCGCGTCCGGCCGGGGTTGGATTCATGCGCCGCACCACGGGAATACGCTCGTACGCCTCGATGACATCGCCTTGCTTGATATCCTGAAAACCTTCCAAAGACAGACCGCATTCATAGCCGGCAGCGACTTCGCGCACATCGTCTTTAAACCGTTTCAAGCTCGCGAGCTTGCCTTCGAAAACGACCACCTGATCGCGCAACAAGCGCACCAGGTTGCCGCGGGTGACCTTTCCTTCGTTGACGTAGCAACCTGCGATAGTCCCGATACCGGCGATATTGAAAGTTTGGCGAATTTCCACGCGCGCCTGAGTCTGCTCACGGAAGATCGGCTCCAACATGCCCTCCATGGCGGCGCGCACATCCGCCACCGCTTCATAGATAATTGTGTAAAGCCTCACATCGACGCCTTCTCGACCTGCCAATATCGCGCCTTTGGATTCTGGCCGCACGTTAAAACCAATGACGATGGCGTTGGATGCCGCCGCCAGCAATATATCACTCTCGGTAATGCCTCCGACGGAGCCGTGAATGACTTTGAGTTTGACTTCCTCGGTGGACATGCGACTTAGCGCCTCGGTCAAAGCTTCAACAGAGCCCTGAACGTCGGCTTTGAGTACCACCCGAAGCTCTTTGACGTCGCCCGTCTTGATTTGATCGTAGAGCTCTTCCAAAGAGACCTTGCTCGATTTCACCAGCTCGGTTTCCCGCTGCTTGCTCCGGCGGTATTCGGCGACTTGCCGCGCTTTTGCTTCATCGGCAACTGCGACAAAGGAATCGCCAGCCAAGGGCACGCCCTGGAGGCCAAGAATCTCCACCGGAAATGACGGTGGCGCCGTATCGACTTTCCGGCCGACGTCGTCGATCATCGCGCGTACCTTGCCGTAATAAACGCCGCAAACAAAGGAGTCGCCGACGTGGAGCGTGCCTTCCTGCACAAGCACCGTGGCAACCGGTCCACGACCGCGATCCAACTTTGCCTCAACGATCGTACCGCGAGCGAGTTTATCGGGATTGGCCTTGAGTTCCAAAATATCCGACTGCAACAACAGCATCTCCAATAGATGCGGAACTCCTTCGTGGGTTTTCGCCGACACCGGAGCAAAAACGGCGTCACCGCCCCAGTCCTCGGCGACGAGTCCATGCTCCGCCAGCCCTCTTTTTACCTTCTCCATATTGGCGTCGGGCCGATCAATTTTATTCACGGCGACGATAATCGGCACCTCTGCCGCCCGCGCATGGTTGATCGCTTCTACGGTCTGCGGCATCACGCCGTCGTCAGCCGCAACGACGAGGACAACAATATCGGTCACTTTCGCGCCTCGTGCACGCATCGCGGTGAACGCCTCATGGCCCGGCGTGTCGAGAAAGGTCACGCTACGCCCGTCCACCTGCACGTGATATGCGCCGATATGTTGGGTGATGCCGCCGTGTTCCTGCGCCGTGACGTTGGTGCTGCGGATCGCATCGAGTAACGAAGTTTTGCCATGGTCGACATGGCCCATGATCGTCACCACGGGTGAACGCGGCAATAGAGCGGTTTCCTGATCCTCAACCTGATGTTCGACTTCAAGAGCGCTGTCGACATCGAATGCGACGTTTTCCACTTGGTGATCGAATTCCGACGCAATCAAGGTCGCCGTATCGGCATCGAGCACTTGATTGATCGTCGCCATCATGCCCATACCCATCAATTTTTTGATGACCTCGCCCGCTTTGACACCCATCTCGCGGGACAAATCGCCGACAGTGATCACCTCGGAGATCCGGATAACGCGTTTGCTCGCCTTGGGAACGGTAATTTCGGTCCGTTTTACTTCCTTTCCCGGCAACACTCTTTTCTTGCGCGGGATGCGTCCTCCGCCCCGAAGTTCTTTTTCCCGCGTTTCGAGAACGTCCTGCTTCTTGACCACGCGTTTCTTGTGGCGTCCGGCTTTTGGCTTGTCGTCACCCACGGCGGGCATTGCGCCATCAGCGGCGCGCGGCCGATCACCATCGACCGGACGTGCTCCCGGCGCACCTGCGGCACCCGGCAGCGGTTTGCGCAATACAGGCGTCGGCGCGGGCTCGACGCGCATGGTTTGCTTGAGATCAATGCGCCCAAGGATACGCGCGCCGCGAGGCGCTTCCTGCGTTATTGGTTGTGCAACCTTGTCTGTGCCACGATTTTCGGTATCGGCATGCGGTGAGGGAGTCGTCTCGTCGACCTGAGCAGCGCGGGT
Source organism: uncultured Pseudomonadota bacterium (assembly GCA_946478635.1). The sequence continues at coordinate 13,437 of CAMLCX010000004.1, read as the reverse complement.
TTCCATGGCTGGGGCTGCAACTTCCTTGAATATTTCCGCCGGCTCGCCCCACTCGCTCGGCGCGTCGATTTCCGAAGCGATTTCTGAAGGAACCTCTTCGGCCGAAGCCGCCGGAACCATGGTTTCCAAGGCTGATGGAGCAGGATCTGGCGCCAGTTCGTTTGCCCGTTCCGCCCCCGCCGTCGGCATTTCAGCCGGGGCGACTTCGGTTCGATTGACACGCCGACGAATCACATTCGCGCGCACCCGGCGCTCAATTACGGTCTCCCGGGCTTCGGCCCCGCGGTCCCCTTCTTCCTCGGTTTTGACGACACGATCGGCAACGACCTTTTCCTCGCCAACATGGACTTGGGGTCTTTCTAGAGCAGTTAAGGCGGCGCGCACGCGTGTCACCTCGTCATCCTCGAGCGCGCTCTGAGCTTTTCGGCCCCTCATACCCAGCTTGTCCAACTGGGCGATGAGATCTTTAGTTTCAATCCCTAATTCTTTGGCCAAAAGATGGACTCTCGTCTTACCCATCTGCACCTACTCCCGGTATCGACCGCATTAGTTGTGCGATCAATTGTTCCTTGATTGCCTTGCCAATTTCCACATGAAAAGCACGGTACTGGCCTTTCCGCCCGGCAAACTTTCGCCAACACTCTGGACTTCGATGCAAATACCCGCCGCGCCCCCGATTTCGCTCGACGATCAACCGGCTTTGATCCGTTAACGCCAGGCGGATCAGCTTTTGTTGATCATCGCGCTCACCGCAGCCAAGACATGTTCGCTGCGGCAGTCGTCTTTCTCTGTTCACTGCGAATCAGGTTGCGGCTCTGCTGGCTCGGTTGCCGCAGCCTCGGCTGCGGCCTCCGCAGCGGCCGCAGCCGCAATTTGCGCCGCTTCCGCCGCTTCGGCTTCTCGCGCCCGTTTCTCGACGACAAACTGTTTTGCCGAATTATGCAACGCCTCGGCTTTCTCTTTGCTGATGCCCTCGACATCGAGAATTTCCTCGAGGTCACTATCAGCCACATCCTCCGCCGACTTGAAACCGGCTTGATAAAGGAGTTCCGACGCGAAATCTCCGATCCCGGGTATGGAGCCGATCGACTGACGGGCACGACGTGTTTCTTCCTCGGCCTCGGCCTCGCTACGCACATCGATGCGCCAGCCGGTAAGCCGCGAAGCCAACCGGACGTTCTGGCCCTTTTTGCCAATCGCCAGCGAAAGCTGGTCATCCGGGACGACAACTTCCATGGTATGATCGTCGTCATCGATGATAATCTTCGAGACTTTCGCCGGCGCAAGCGCGCGGCAAACATACTCCGCCTGATCGGGAATCCAGTGCACGATATCGATTTTCTCGCCGCGCAACTCCTGAACCACGGATTGAACGCGCGTGCCTTTCATGCCGACACAGGCGCCGACCGGATCCACGTCGGGATCATTGGAAAGCACTGCGATCTTCGCCCTCCCGCCCGGCTCGCGCGCGGCGCCTTTGACTTCGACGATGCCCTCATAAATCTCCGGCACTTCCTGCGCGAAGAGTTGAATCAGCATGCCCGGATGCGTGCGCGACAGCACGATCTGCGGCCCTCGGCTGGTAATCTCAACGCTCACGATATAGGCGCGGATCCGGTCGCCCTGGCGGTAGCGCTCCCGCGGCACTTGTTCTTTTTCGGGAAGAATCGCATCCGTGCGACCTAGATTGACGATGATGTTGCGCTTTTCGAAACGCTGCACGATACCATTGACGAGCTGACCCTCACGTCCCTTGAACTCGTTGTAAATGATCTCCCGTTCCGCGTCCCGCAAGCGTTGCACGATGTTCTGTTTGGCGGCCTGTGCCGCGATGCGCCCGAAGAGGCTCGAGTCAAGCTTGCAGAGCAGCTCGTCGCCCATCTGCGCGTCCGGATCGAGAGTGTCCCTCGCCTCGCCCAAGGTGATCTCGGTCGCCTCGTCTTGAACCGCATCGACGACCGTCTTGGCTTCAAACAACTCGACCTCGCCGATCTCAGGATTGAATTGCGCTTCGATCTTGCGTTGGTGGCCGAATTTTTTCTTAGCCGCCGAGATCATGGCGTTTTCCAAGGCGCTGATAAGAATCGCCTTGTCGATGCCCTTTTCCTTGCTGACTTGCTCGATAACTCTATTTAGATCCTGCTGCATAGTCGGCACTCCAGTCGTGCTCGTAGTTCGATTTTTCGATCACCGCAAACGGAATTTCAATCGGTTTTCCATCCTGATTCACGACGATCTTTTCATTCATGACATCCATCAGCGGGCCCAGAAACGACCTGCGCCCCTGCACCAAGTCTCGCGTGCGTACGCGCACGTTCTTGCCGATAAACCGCTTGAAATGCTCAGGAGCTTTTAGCGGCCGGTTAATCCCGGGCGAAGAGACCTCGAGCGTATAGGTACCCTCGACCACGTCGTGATCGTCGAGAACATCACCCAACTCCCGGCTCACCTGGCTTAAATCAGCCATGTTGGGGCCGCCTTCTTTGTCGAGATATAATCGCAACACCCTGCCGCTGCGGCTTCCCTCGCGCCTGAGCTCGATATCGACGATCTCCATTCCACGTGATTGCGCCAATGGCGCGGCGAGTTCCCAAATGCGGGTGATGGTCGCATCCATAACTTGCGGCCCCAGAAACAAAAAAAGCGGGCATAGCCCACTTTGAGTAGTAACTCCTAAAGTGTAAGAAAATTGATACCATAGGGAAGCTTGCCAATGCAAGGCCCAAGCCCCACGGCACTGTTGTACGCGAACCGCTATTTGCTATTATCCGGTTTTAGCTTCAACCCCATATGAAGGCTCCCTCCCTTACAAAGCGCCGACCACAGCCGCAAATTTCCTGGGAGCAAATTCTGGCAAACCTCGACGACGGGGTTATCGCCCTCGATGCCGATGGCAAGGTGATATTTTTTAACGAGGCATCGGAGGTGCTTACCGACATCTCATCGGCGGGCGCCGTGGGGCAGCCGTTTGAACAAATCTTCAAGCGCGAGCCTTGGCTCGTCGACCTCGTCAGGAGAACCCATCCGCCGCGCCAGAAACGCGCAAGAGGAGAAGGCGATTTTATCAGCCGCTGGGGTCGAAAAATTCCTGTCGGCGTCACCGTTTCGCCGCTGCAAGATCCCCACGGTCATTTTGTCGGCACGATCCTGCTGCTCCGCGATATCAAGCGGCGCAAGGAGCTCGAAGAAGATCTCAAACGCGCCGACCGCTTGATTTTGATGGGCACTCTCGGAGCTGGACTGGCTCATGAAATTCGCAACCCGCTCGGCGGCATCAAAGGGGCCGCGCAGCTGCTGCGCCGGTCGGTCGACGGCAACCCCTCGGTGCGCGAGTTTACCGATATCATGATTCGCGAGGTCGATCGGGTGAATCAATTGATCGAGCAGCTGCTCGATCTCTCGCGCCCGGCCGAACTCGACCTTGCGCCGCTCAATATCCACGAAATCTTGGAAGATGTCCTTCTGCTCGAATGCCAAACCCTCGGTGACAAACAGCTGCAAATCAAAAAGTGGTTCGATCCGAGTCTGCCGCCGATCCGCGGCGATCGCGCCCGGCTCACGCAGGTTTTTCTGAATCTCGTCAAAAACGCTTTTCAAGCGATGGAGCACGGCGCGCTTACCGTCACCACAAGAGTCGAAACCGACTATCATGTGCGCGAGCAGGGTACGGCGCCCAACCGATTTATTTGGGTCGACCTCGCCGATGAAGGCACGGGCATCCGTGACGAAAACTTGCCGCATATATTTTCGCCGTTTTTCACAACCAAGAATAACGGCACGGGGCTTGGTTTGGCGACCTGCTATCGCATCATAAAGGAGCACGGCGGGACCATTCGAGTCGAAAGCACGGAGGGGAAAGGCAGCACTTTTAGAGTGTCACTGGTGGTGGCCGATTAAAATGGATCAAGGAAAAATTCTCATTACCGAAGACGAAGAGTCGCTCAGATTTGTTTTGCAAAAAGCTTTGGAATCCGAAGGCTACTGGGTTCAAACAGCGGCTAACGGCGCGATAGCGCGGCGGCTGATCAACGAAAGCCGCTTCGACGTATCGCTCATGGATATCAAACTTCCCGACATCGACGGCTTGGATTTGCTAAAGGAAATCAAGGACAACGGCGTCGACACGGCGATGATTCTCATGACCGCGCAAAACACCATGCGCAATGCCATCGGAGCCATGAAAAACGGCGCCTTCGACTACATCACCAAGCCCTTCGATCTCGACGAAGTCCTGGTGCTGGTCAAGCGCGCCATGGACAGCCGAAAGCTCACGCGCGACTTTCGCGAGCTCAAAGAAGAAGTAAAAAAACGCTTCGAGCCGGGTGTCAACATCATCGGCACCAGCTCAAGCATGCAAGCCGTTTACAAAACCATCGGCCAGGTCGTCGACACATTGGCGACGATCTTGGTTTTGGGCGAAAGCGGCACGGGCAAGGAGTTGGTTGCCAAGACAATTCACTACAACTCGCCGCGCTGGAATCAACCGTTTGTGGCGATCAATTGCGCCGCGATCCCGCGCGATTTGTTGGAAAGCGAGCTGTTCGGTCATGAAAAGGGCGCCTTCACGGGCGCGCTAGATCGTCGCCTGGGCAAGTTCGAGCTTGCCGAAGCCGGCACGCTCTTTTTAGACGAAGTCGGCGACATTCCACTCGATCTTCAAACCAAGCTCCTGCGCGTTCTGCAAGACCACGAATACAGCCGGGTCGGCGGCCGCGAAATGTTAAAAGCGGACGTGCGCATCCTCGCGGCCACCAATCAGGATCTCGACAAAGCCGTCAAGGAAAAACGCTTTCGTGAAGACCTCTACTTTCGGCTCAAGGTGATCCCCATCTACCTGCCCCCGCTACGCGAGCGGCGCGGCGATATTCCGTTGCTGATCGGTTACTTCATCGACAAGATCAACCGCGAGATGGGACTGCAAATCTCCGGCGTTTCTCCGGAAGCGCAGAAAATTCTCGAGGAACATTCGTGGCCGGGCAACGTCCGCGAGCTCGAGAATACGCTGATTCGCGCCGCTGTGCTGTCCTCCGGCCCCATCTTGTTTCCCAGAGATTTTACGTTGCAAAGCAAACCCGCGGCGACGACCCTCGAGGTCGACCAGCTGTCGCTCGAAGAGATCATCCACCACAAGCTCGAAGATTACTTTCGCCGGACCGAAGGGGTCGATGTCGACAACCTTTATTCGCTCGTCATTGAAAGAGTGGAGCGCCCGCTGATCGAGCTTACGCTCAAGAAGACCAGGGGCAATCAAATCCGCGCCGCGCAAATTCTCGGCATCAATCGGAATACGCTCCGCAAAAAGCTCACCGACCTGGGCATCGAGTTAAAAAAAGAGCCGTCCTGAACCTTTATGCCGCCGCTCGACATGCCGCCGCTCTATGCGATCCTCGATCCGGAGCAGACGAAAGGACGCCCCGCTGACGACGTATTGCGCAATCTGCTGGCCGGCGGCGCAACAATTCTCCAGCTCCGCGTCAAAACCATGGCACCCCGCGATTTTTTCGAGCTCGCGAAACGGTCGCGCGCAGAGACGCGCTTGCACGGCTGCAAGCTCATCGTCAACGACCGCGTCGATATCGCCCTGGCCTGCGACGCTGACGGCGTTCATCTCGGCCAGGACGATCTGTCCCTCGCCGCCGGAAGAAAACTCATGGGACGGAAAATTGTCGGGATCTCGACTCACGATCTCGCGCAGGCTCAAGAAGCGGAACGGAACGGCGCGGATTACATCGGCTTCGGCCCGATGTTCGGGACGACTACGAAAAACACCGGCGTCGCCGCCCGGGGCGTGGAAATGCTCCGCCACATTCGCGCCGCGGTAAATCTGCCGATCGTCGCCATCGGCGGCATCACCGAGCAGAACATTCGACAGGTGTGGGAAGCCGGCGCCGATTCGGCGGCGATCATCAGCGATATTCTGCATGCGGACGGCATCGCGGCCAAAACCACGCGTATCGTTGCGGCGCACCGCGCCGGCTCCTAAAGTTTCGTCGTCGCGATAACATGGCACCCAACTTCAGAACGGCGCCTGACGATCGCTACTTTGAAGACTATGTGCCGGGTTCGGTGCACGAATTCGGTTCCATTGCGGTTCATGAGCAGGAGGTCCTCGAATTCGGCCGGCGTTATGTGCCGCTCTCGTATCATACCGATAAAGAAGCCGCGAAAAGCAGCATCTATGGCGGGGTCATCGCAAGCGGCTGGCACACCGCTGCCCTCATGATGCGCATCTACACTGAGCACTATCTTTCCAAGGTCGCCAACCTGGGTTCGCCGGGGGGCGACGAGTTGCGTTGGGACAAACCTGTCTTTCCCGGCGATAAGCTGTCCGTGCGCGCCACGGTCTTGGAAGCGCGACGCTCCGAGTCTCGCCCCGACCGCGGCATCGTCCGAACCTTTATCGAGGTCCTGAATCAGAAGCGCGAAGTGGTGATGAGCATGAAGATGGTGAATTTCGTGCGACTTCGAAATAGTCGCAATCTATAGGCTAACCGGGACGGCCGGCATTTGAAAAGAATTTTCCAGTGCGCCGGTAATTTCCGTTCTCTCAACGTTTAAAGAATTCCGGCGATTGGCCACAGATTGTTGGACGCGCCCACCAATGGGTTACGGACCGTGCAATTAGACGGTGGAAAGGCGGGAGCGAGGCGCAGCGATCAAGGTACCTGAGCGGAGGACTACGATGGAAACCAAAATCATCTTCAACGGCAAGACGTACGCCAAGGTAGAGGACATGCCGGACGAAATTCGCCAGGCTTACCAGCAGGCGCTGACGCACCTGGAGGACGCGGACAAGAACGGTATCCCGGATATTCTCGAACGCGGCGCCAAAGGCAACGTGATTGCGATTCAGCAATCGTCGATCAATTTCAACGGCAAGGAGTACAAAAGCGTGGGCGAGATGCCTGCGATCGTGCGTCGACTATTCGAGATGGCGATGGGCCAGGCAGACGCAAACCGCAACGGCATTCCGGACGCGCTCGAATCAGCGTTGGGGATACAGAGTCCTTCGTCCCCTGCCCCAGACGCCCGACCTGACTCCGCGGCGACCGTGAACGTCTCATTCACGAGCACGCCGCAAAAGCAGGCACCGATGATAAAGGCGCTCGATCAAACCGCCAACGCGCTCGAAACGTTGCTGCGGCTCCTCCTCGGCGCCGTCTCTTTCGCTACCGTCGCCGGCGCGATTTTTCTCATGCTCAAGATGGACGGCGGCTCACGCAGCCAGGGCGGCAGATTCTACGTCGCCATCGCCGCGCTCATTATCCTTGGCGCCGTGGACTCGCAATTTCGCAAGCTGGTGGAGCGTCGCGCGCCGTTCAGCATCGGAACGACCGAGGCGGAAAGCCGCTACGCCTTGGTCAGCCTTCTGCTACTGCTGCTCTCTGCGATAGTCCTTTTTGGTGCGGCGTGGTTTTTGCCCTGACACACGGCGGCATCTAAACTAACAATGTTCGCTGAACCGGATGACCAAGACCGAACAGATTTCGCTACCGCAGCGCGCGACGCTGCCGTGGCTACTTTTTCAGAACGATCCAAGAGTACGTGGAAAACATAGAGAGAAATCGAACCAGAGGCTGAGCTTTCCTCCCCTGTTTCAGCCGCATCCGTTGCCCCTGGGCAAAAGGCAATCGAAATCATCGCACCGCTGGATCTGCGCGCCTTGTGAATCGCCGGAATGTTTTTGGTACGAAAACGGATCGGTAAGAGGGCGGTAAACCAAACCGCCTGCAATCAAAAATTCTCCCGTACGCGCAAATAACTGGCAAATCGAGGCAAGCCCGATTGTGTCAGACCCCGATAGGTGTAGGTGATCGTTGTGCCGATCGGCGGCGGGTTTTTGCGTACTTCGTCCGTGAAACCGGTACCGATCAAAAACTGTTTGCCATTCGGCGCCTGAACCCGAAGCGCGCCCATCATGCCGTGATACTTGCCCTTCCCGGAAACGTGTTCGATCACGACCGCCTCGGTGTCCTGCAAGGGCTTAAGCTTGATCAACACGTTGCTGCGACCGGTCACGTAGGGCGCATCGGCCAGGTGCAGCATCAGTCCTTCACCGCCGGCCCGAACGATTTCGTCCAGCTTCCTTTTGAGCGCGGCGCGGTCGGCTACACGAAATTGCTCCACGGCAATGAGCTGCGGCCATTGGCTATGCTTTACGATTTCCCGAATGCGCAGCACGCGATCGGCGAAAGTACCGGGCGCATCCGGAAGTTCGAAGATCATGTATTTAACCCGCCGCCACTCGTCGTCTTGCGGTTCGTTCCTGCGCACGACCCCTGACAGGGCATCAAACTGTCCCCGGCCTGTCCAAAGCTCGCCGTCTAAAGCGTGCCAAGGCAGTTTTGCAATAAACCACGGCGGCGCAGCGACCGGACGACCGCTGCGGAAGCGCAGCTCCTTGCCGTCCCACAGGGCTCGCGCGCCATCATATTTTTCGCTGACGAGATATTTAGTGACATCGATTTGCGACCCAAGCTCGTTTGCGAGCAGCAATGGCGGCGGCGCCGTTGCTTGTGCCGCTTGCGCAATGGCTTGGAAAAATGAGAGCAGAGCCCAGATAGAAAATGGAATTGAAAGGCTTCGGACTGTGATCCGACTTAACATCGCCGCGAAAAGGACCGGTATGAGCAATTAACCGGTCGAAAATCGGTGAAGAGAATAGGCACTCGGGGCCGCGTCGCCCTGATTAGGCTTGGTCCGCGTCGTCCAAGCTATAATCACGCTCCGTGTAATTCTCGAAACGTGTGTATTCACCCAGGAACGTGAGCGTGATCGTTCCGGTTGGTCCGTTACGTTGTTTTTCGACGATGACTTCCGCTTTACCCTTCACGTCTTCATTGTTTTTATCATAAAGCTCTTCTCGGTAAATGAACATGATCACATCCGCATCTTGTTCGATGGCGCCGGATTCACGAAGGTCCGACATCTGCGGCTTTCTTCCTGTCCGATCTTCGACCTTGCGGTTGAGCTGAGAGAGCGCGATCACGGGCACGTTAAGTTCCTTGGCAAGCGCCTTTAACGAGCGGGAAATTTCTGAAATTTCCTGTTCGCGATTGCTTGCGTTACCCATACCACGCATAAGCTGGAGATAATCCACGACAATCAGACCGACTTTTTTCGTGCGATCGCGCAGCAAACGCCGCGCCTTGGCGCGAAGCTCGAGAACGGAAATTGCGGGAGTATCGTCGATGAAGATAGGCGCCTCGTGTAATTTCCCCGCGGCCTTGGCAAGCTGCGGGAAGTCACGCTCGCCGAGATATCCGGACCGGACTTTGGAGCTGTTCACCCGCGCTTCCGAACAGAGCATGCGCAAAACCAACTGTTCTTTGGCCATCTCCAAGGAAAATACCGCGGCGCCAACGCCGGCGTACGCGGCGTTGGCGGCGATATTGAGCGCAAAGGCCGTTTTTCCCATGCCGGGCCGGCCGGCAACGATGATCAGATCTGCAGGCTGGAGTCCGGCGGTGAGCTTGTCCAAGTCCTCGTAACCGGTCGGCACGCCCGTCACCATCTCCTTGCGCTGATAGAGCTTATCGATGGTCTTCAGCGTGTCGGTGATCATATCGCCGACGGCGACAAAGGATGCCTTAATTTTCTTCTCGGAGATGTCGAAGATGACTTTTTCGGCGGCATCGAGAAACTCGTCGACGTTGCCCTGTTCTTCGTAGCCACGGGTGGCGATTTCAGTGGCCGTGCTGATCAAACTTCGCAGGATCGCCTTCTCGCGGACAATTTTTGCGTAGTAGGAAATATTGGCCGCAGTCGGAACGAAGTCGGCCAGAGAAGCCAGATAGGCCGTGCCGCCAATGGCTTCCAGCTCATTTCGGCTCTTTAGAAACTCGCTCAATGTAATCAGATCCACCGGCTCGTTGCGGTCGGTTATTTCGATCATCGCGCGGAGAATTTTCCGGTGCGATTCGCGATAGAAGTCCTCCGGCCGGAGCGATTCCAGAACCTGATTGATCGCTTCGTTTTCGAGCAAAATACCGCCTAAAACGGAGGACTCCGCTTCGAGATTCTGCGGCGGAACCTTGCGCAGGTTGTCGTCTAAAGCCGCCATTGATGTGCGTGCGCCTTATTAAACATTGGGCAAACGGTGTGTGGCATGATCACTTCAACGTTGAATGGAACAAGACTATGTAGCCGAACCCGAACAAATTGCAAGAAAATTTTGGCTTGATGAAAATATTTTTTAATACCGATCTCGCCCGCGCCATCAATGTGCGAAATGATCAGGCGAAACTTTCCAAATGCGTGCGCTGATTTATGAATTCAGTGCACAGGTTGTGAACAGGCCTATGCACAGTCTCGCTTTTGACAGCCGCCGTTGAGTCCGCCGTGCTGTTTAGGAAACCGTCTCCGGACTGATCATTCGCGCCGCATCATTCAACGCTTTGTGATCGCCGAGCAGCACAAGCCGATCCCCCGCCGCCACGACGAAATCGGGACCGACATTATGAAAGGGTTTGCCGTCGCGCACTGCGGCGATCAGCGTGACACCGCTGTTCTCGCGCATATCGATGTCCCTCAGGCTTCGGCCCACCAGCGGCGAGGTTTCCGGCACGGAGAAAATATCCGTCGTGACACCGACGAGATACTGGCTCAGCTCGTCCAACTGTTTCCCTTGAAGATGAAGCCCGCGCAACGTGCCGTAATGCTCCTTGCGAATCAAATCGACTTGCAACGCGATCACGTTGCGCGGAATGTGATATTCCTGCAGCACTCGGGCGAATATCTCCACGGATGTTTCGAACTCTTCCGGAATGACCTGATTGGCGCCAAGACGATAGAGCCTCTCGATCTCGGCCACGTAGCGCGTGCGCACGATGATGTTGATGGTGGGCCGGATACGGCGGGCTTGCGACACAACCCGGGCGGTGGCCGCCGGGTCGGAGATGGCGATAACAAGCACGCGAGCATGATCGATTCGCGCCTGCTGGAGGATATCGGTTCGCGTGCCGTCACCGAAATGGATCGGCTCTCCCGCCGTTTTTCCCTGACGCACCAGTTCGGGGTCGAGCTCCAAAACTTGATAAGGGATGCCGGATTCACGCAGGACGCGCGCGAGGTTCTGTCCATTGAGACCGTAACCGACAATGATGACGTGCCCTTCGATGCCGCCGGGCTCGGCGGCCGGGACGGGAAGCTCCCCTACTTTTGCCGGCCGGCCGGATTTACCGGTCATGCGATTGGTAATTCCGTGGGCTGATTGAATCAGCAGTGGCGTGGCAACCATGCTCAAGATGGAGGCCGCGAGAAAGGTTTGCTCTTCATTGACGCTCAGCAATCGCTGGCCGATCCCTGCCTTTGCCAGGATAAAAGAGAATTCACCGATCTGCGCCAAACTCAGCCCGAGAAGGATACCGAGTCGCAGTGAGCGATATAAGTACCAGAAGACCAACAGCGTCACGACGGTCTTGACGGTAACGAGTGACAACAGTTCAAACACCGGCGTGACCCAGTCCCGGCCGAGCGATCCGAGATCGAGCAACATGCCGATGGAGATAAAGAATATGCCGCTAAAGCAATCGCGCAGCGGCAACACATCGGCGACGACTTGATGGCTCAATTCGGATTCGGAAATAACCAGTCCCGCAATCAGGGCGCCGAGGGCGAGAGACAAACCGGTCTTCGACGACAACCAAGCCGTGCCGAGGCAAACGAGCACGATAAAAAGAACAAAAATCTCGCGATTTTTAACTAAGGCGACGTGGCGCAACAAGCGGGGCAACACCTTGCGCGCGAGCCACACGATGAGGGTAAGCGCGAGCAGAGACTTGACGACGGCGAGGACGATCCCAGAAACATCGACCGGTCCGGACCGCGCCAAAAGCGGCACCATCAACATCATCGGCACAATGCACAGGTCTTGAAACAGCAGCGTGCCGCTCGCCAACCGGCCATGCAGCGCATTAATCTCTCCCCGTTCTTGATAGGCACGAAGGACAATCGCGGTGCTGCTCATGGTGACCAAAAAACCGAAGAAGACACCCACGGACGGCGAAACTCCCACACCTGCCGCGATACCCGTTACGGCGAGAATCGTTAACAGCACCTGTAGCAAACCGGCGAGTAGAATGCGGCGCTGCATCGATAAGATCGATTCCAGCGAAAACTCGATGCCGATCGTAAAAAGTAGCAGCACGAGGCCGATATCGGCCAGGGTTTCGACCTGACTGACGCTTTTGATCAGCCCCAAACCGCCGGGTCCGATGACGACCCCGGCCAGCAAAAACCCGACGATCGCCGGCACGCGCAATTTTTGGAATAGGTAGACAATCGAGATCGTCACCGCGAGGACGATCAATAGTTCTTCGAGCAAATGAATTTCGGGCATGAGCTGTGTACGATTGAGCGAAGAAATCAAGCCCAAATCGTTATTTACGGCTGGTGATATTCAATTTTGATGGTCGTGTGAATGCCTCCCCGCACGTTGAAGTCGCCGGCGACGGTCATTTTCCTCGGCCGGCACGCGCGCACAAGATCGTCGAGAATCTGATTGATGACGGCCTCGTGAAAGGCCCCCTCATTGCGATAGCACCAGAGATAAAGTTTCAAGGATTTGAGCTCGACGCAGAGCTTGTCGGGAACGTAATTAATTCGAATAGTGGCGAAATCGGGCTGGCCGGTGCGGGGACAAAGACAGGTGAACTCCGGACACTCCATGTTGATTTCATAGTCGCGTTCCGGATTAGGATTGACAAAGCTTTCTAGATTTTTGCTTGCTGCGGTCGCCATTGAACAATCTTAGCGCGCCGCAAATGTATTTCCAAATCGCCAAGTTACCTTGACTTGGAAATGGCGCGATGATACCCAAGGAAAATCCCGAGGAAGGCCATTTTTAGGGAGGATACGTGAGCAAACCCAAGGAACCCAGGGCCGGCGAAAAATTGAGCGAAGCCGAAGCGAAGGCCTACGTCGATTATTTGTACTCGACGCTTTACAAGTACGCTCACGACAAAATCTATAAAGGAGCCTTCATGACGCAGTTGCGCGAAGGCAAGCTGCCGCTGCCGGTCATGCGCCAGTTTTTCAAGAACTGGGGACATTTCTCTTTGGAAGTAAACGCCCTCAATGCCGTGTCCTATTACACGCATCTGCCGTTCTTCGTGCGCAATTTCGATCTGCTCGGCCCCTTTTGCGCCAAGATCGCCGACGAGCTTATTTCCCCGCGCGCGCCCGGTCACGTATTGGTTCTGCTCCAAACCGCGGAAAAGATGGGCCTCAACAAGAAAGAAGTGCTGGAAGATCCTTATCTACCCGCTGCCCGCGCAATCAACGATTTCTGCCACAAGATTTTCATCGACGGCTCCATCGTCGAGCTGTGGGGCCTGCATGTCTTTGAGGAGTCGCTGTCCATGTGGTCGGGGCAATGGTTCACCGCGCTCACCACGCATTACGGCTTTACCAAACAGGATGCCATATATTTTTCCA